>NZ_JAKRNR010000039.1:0-24071 GCF_022346685.1 Sphingomonas sp. ACRSK
GCGGGCGATTTTACATTGGAGGATCTGGGCTTCATCTTCGTTCCTTCGTCACTACGACGAAGCCCAGATCCTCCTTAAATCACAACCTCAAATCTGTGCCATTGGTGCTGACGGCGGACAGTCGAGCGCCCGCCCGTCGCGGCAGGCACCGCATCCGCGGGAAGGGGTATCGGTCATGCAATCCCCAATAGCGTCAAAATGTTAGCAACTTATGTCGGTCAGTCCCCGGCAAAGGCGAATGGTGTTACCCCGCCCTCGCGCTCGTGGATCAGCAGCGCGTGTCCGACGGGCGGTGCCGAGCGCTGGCCGCAGTCGCGCCGCGTGCAGGCGCGGCAGCCGAGACCGATCCCCACCGCCTCGCCGCTTAGCTCGGTGCCCCGCGCCGCCGCCCAGCCGCGCGCCTGGTCCGTCCCCAGCAGCAGCGCAATCGCGAAGCGCGCGCGCACCCCGGCCACCTCGCCCACCGCCGGGTGGACGACGTGTGCCCAACTGAACCAGCGGCTGCCGTCCTCCAGCTCGACCAGCTGGGTCACCGCCGCGTCGGTGCGGGCGAACGCCTCGAAGGCACTCCACAGCGGGCAGAGCCCGGCGGCGTCCGCCACCGGCGATCCGCTCATCCCGGCAAAGCGTTTCGACACCTGCCCCGCCCGGTCGATCCGCAAGAGGCAAAAGGCGAGCCCCCGCGCGCCCACCCGCCCGAGCGTTGTCAGCCGATGCGCCACTTGCTCGAACGACGTGCCGAACCGCCGCGCGAGCAGCGGCACGTCATAGCCGGTCGCCTCACACGCGCGCAGGAACCGCGCATAGGGCATGGTCACGGCCGCCGCGAAATAGCCCAGCAGATGGCGGCGGTAGAGCCGCTCCGCCGCCCGGTCGGTGAAGCCGGCGCCGCGCACCAGCGCCTCTACCGGCACCCGCGCCTCGCTCTGCCCGATCTGCCGCGCGAGCAGTTGCAGGCGCTGCGCCGGGCCCAGCAGCTCCGACAGCTGCAACTGCCGCGCGTGAAGGTCCAGGCGATAGAGCCGGTCGGGCAGCACCTCGGCCGGCAGCACCCGCACCGAAAGCTGGTGGCGCACCCGCAGCCGCTCGGCGAGCGCGGCGCCAAGGTCCGCTGCCGACTGGCGCAGCTCGTCGGCCACGCCCTCGGCGAGTTCGTCGAGTTCGGCGAAATGGTTGCGCCACCGCTCCACCTCGCGCCGCACCAGCACCTGCGGGTCGTCGGCTGCCGGCGCGGCTTCGGCGGCACCCGCTGCCCCGCCCAGCCGGTCGAACACGCGCGCGAACGCCTCCGCTCCGCCCGGCGCACTCGCCAGCCACTCGGCGACGTCGTGCCGGTCGATATCCAGATCCGCGAACATCGGGTCGGCCAGCCGCCGTCGCAGCGCATCGACCCCGCCCGCCGGCTCGCCGCTGGTCAGCGTGCGCGGATCGAAGTCGAAGCGCTCGGCCAGCCGCACCAACAGCGCCGCCGACAAGGGACGCTGGTTGCGCTCGACGAGGTTGAGGTAGCTGGGCGAAATGCCGAGCAGTTCGGCCATTGCCGCCTGGGTGAGTCCCGCCTGCCGCCGCACCCGCCGGACCGCATGTCCCGCCAGCAGCTTGCGCTCCGCCATTCCGCTCCTCCCCGGCATCGTCTGTGAAGACTTTACAACATCACTGCTGCCGGGGCGAGCACTTCCACTCCATGACCCCTTTTGCAGCGCGCGCGTGCTTCTG
The DNA here is from genome assembly GCF_022346685.1 of Sphingomonas sp. ACRSK. Taxonomy (NCBI): domain Bacteria; kingdom Pseudomonadati; phylum Pseudomonadota; class Alphaproteobacteria; order Sphingomonadales; family Sphingomonadaceae; genus Sphingomonas; species Sphingomonas sp. ACRSK. The sequence continues at coordinate 1,717 of NZ_JAKRNR010000039.1, forward strand.
AAAGGCGCGGCCGTGGGGCAGATGGGTCCGGCAACTTCGGGGTGCAGCTGTAAAGGACATGACAAGGTCGTGTCGCCGACGCAGCGGACCTTGCCGTCCGGCACCCCGATCACCGTCTCGGCCGGGCCTAGAGCCCCGCCCACCCGTTCCTGGGGAGGAAAGGTGCCCGCCGGAGTCTCTCCGGCGGGCATTTTCATGTGTGAGGCGCGGCATGGCAGCCGCGTATCCCTGGGGCAGGAAGGCACCAGGACTCAGCAGAGCAACGAGGGCCGTACTTCGGCAACCCTGGGCTCCTGCCTACGCAGGAGCACGAGTAACAGGGAAGGTGCGGAGGCTGCCCGCCCCACCACCGGCGGGAGGAGCCGCGCAACCGCGGCCCCTCCCCCGAAGGATCAGCCGTCGACCATGCCGCCGGCCGCCAGCACCGCCAGCGTCACCAGTTCGCTCGCGGTCGACGTCATCGGCGCGATCTGCACCGGCTTTTCCATGCCGATTAGCATCGGGCCGATCATGTCGTCGCCGCCCAATTCGCGCAGCAGCTTGGCCGAGATGTTGGCGGACTGCAGGCCCGGCATGATCAGCACGTTGGCCGGGCCGGACAGGCGCGCGAACGGATAGTTCGCAAGCTGGCGCGGGTTGAGCGCGACGTCGGGCGTCATCTCGCCCTCATATTCGAAGCTCACCTCGCGCTTGTCGAGCACGCCGACGGCACCGCGCAGCTGCTCCAGCCACTTGCCCTCGGGATTGCCGAAGTTGGCGTAGCTCAGGAACGCGACCCGCGGCTCATGGCCCATGCGACGCGCGACCTGCGCGGTCGCCTCGGCGATGTCGGCCAGTTCCTCGGAGTTCGGGCGCTCGTTGACCGTCGTGTCGGCGATGAACACCGTGTGGCTCTGCCCCACCAGCACATGGATGCCGAACGGCGTGCGGCCTTCCTTGGGATCGATCACGCGGCGCAGCTCGCGGATCGTCTGCGCATAGGTGCGCGTGACGCCGGTGATCATCGCATCGCCCTCGCCCAGCTGCAGCAGCAGCGCGCCGAAGATGTTGCGATCCTGGTTCACCATCCGCTCGCAATCGCGGCGCAGATAGCCGCGGCGCTGGAGGCGCGCGTAGAGGAAGTCGACCATCTGCGGCACCAGCGGCGAATGGCGGCTGTTGTGAACCTCATAGGTCTCCGGGTCCGTGACGCCCAGCGCGCGCAGGCGGTCGTACACGTCGTCGCGGCCCACCAGCACCGGCGTGCCATAGCCGCCCTCGCGGAAGTTGATCGCGGCGCGCAGCACCACCTCTTCCTCGCCCTCGGCAAAGATGACGCGCTTGGGATGCGCCTTGGCGCCCTCATAGGCGAGGCTGAGCACCGAGGTGGTCGGGTTGAGCCGGCCGCGCAGCTTGTGGCGATAGGCGTCCATGTCCAGGATCGGCTTGGTCGCCACGCCCGAATCCATCGCCGCCTGGGCGACGGCCGCGGGCACCAGCTCCATCAGCCGCGGATCGAACGGCGCCGGGATGATATATTCCGGGCCGAAGCTGTGCTTCACGCCATAGGCGGCCGCCACTTCCTCGGGCACCTGCTGGCGCGCGAGCTTGGCGATCGCCTGTGCGGCGGCGACCTTCATCGCATCGTTGATCGTCGTCGCGCGCACGTCGAGCGCGCCGCGGAAGATGAACGGGAAGCCCAGCACGTTGTTGACCTGGTTCGGATAGTCCGAACGGCCGGTGGCGATGATCACGTCCGGGCGCGCGGCCTTGGCCTCGGGCGGAGTGATCTCCGGATCGGGGTTCGCCATCGCGAACACGATCGGGTTCGGCGCCATCTTCTTGAGCAGCTCGGCCGGAAGCGCGTTCGCGGCCGACAGGCCCATGAACACATCCGCGCCGTCCAGCGCCTCGGCGAGGGTGCGCTTGTCGGTGGCGACGGCATGGGCCGACTTCCACTGGTTCATGCCGGCCTCGCGGCCCTGGTAGAGCACGCCGTCCAGGTCGACCATCAGCAGGTTCTCCTGCCGGACGCCCATCACCTTCACCAGGTCCGCGCAGGCGAGTGCGGCCGCACCCGCGCCGTTCATCACCACCTTGGTCTCGGCGATGTCGCGCTTGGTCAGGTACAGCGCGTTGATCAGGCCGGCGGCGGCGATGATGGCGGTGCCGTGCTGGTCGTCATGGAACACCGGGATGTTCATCCGCTCGCGCAGGGTCTGCTCGATGATGAAGCATTCCGGGGACTTGATGTCCTCCAGGTTGATGCCGCCGAAGGTCGGCTCCATCAGCTCGACCGCGTCGATGAAGCGGTCGACGTCCTCGGTCTTCAGCTCGATGTCGATCGAATCGACGTCGGCGAAGCGCTTGAACAGCACCGACTTGCCTTCCATCACCGGCTTGGACGCGAGCGCGCCCAGGTTGCCGAGGCCGAGGATCGCGGTGCCGTTGGAGATCACCGCGACCAGGTTGCCCTTGGCGGTATAGTCATAGGCGGTGGCAGGGTCCGCCGCGATCGCGCGCACCGGCACGGCGACGCCCGGCGAATAGGCGAGCGCCAGGTCGCGCTGCGTCGACATCGGCTTCGACGCGATGATCTCGATCTTTCCCGGGCGCCCCTCCGAATGGAACAGCAGCGCCTCGCGCTCGGAGAATTGGACGTTCGATTCTTCTGCCATCTGCAACCTTCCCGCACTGATGGCTCTGCCCTTAGGACGCATCCTCGCCTCCGTCACCCCACCGCAGCGGGCATGACGCCGGTCGCTTCTTCGGCTACCCACGCGCGCATGCCTGCCGTTCCAGCCCCGACCCCGATGATGGCGCAATATCTCGCGCTCAAGGCCGAAGCCGCCGACTGCCTGCTGTTCTACCGCATGGGCGACTTTTTTGAACTGTTTCACGACGACGCGAAAATCGCCGCGGCCGTGCTCGACATCGCGCTTACCGCGCGCGGCGAGCATGAGGGCGCAAAGATCCCGATGTGCGGCGTGCCGATCCATGCGGCCGAGGGGTATCTCGCGCGGCTGATCAAGGCCGGCCACCGCGTCGCCATCGCCGAGCAGGTGGAGACGCCCGAGGAGGCCAAGAAGCGCGGCGGCTCCAAGGCGCTCGTCGCCCGCGCGATCGTGCGCGTGGTCACCGCCGGCACGCTGACCGAGGAGGCGCTGCTCGACGCGCGCGCCGCCAACTGGTGCGTGGCGGTGGGCGAGGCGGGCGGCGAGGTCGCGATCGCTGCCGCCGACGTCTCCACCGGCCGCTTCGAGCTGATCGAGACCGACGCCCATGCGCTCGCCGCCACCATCGCCCGGCTCGCCCCTGCCGAGGTGGTCGCCTCCGAGTCTTCCGCCTTCGCCGAGATCGCGACGAGCCTGCGCCCGCGCATCGACTTCGACAGCGCCGGCGGCGAGACACGGCTGAAGGCGCTGTTCGGCGTCGCCACGCTCGACGGCTTCGGCAGCTTCAGCCGCGCCGGCCTGGCCGCCGCGGGCGGGCTGGTCGCCTATCTCGAGCATACCGCGCGCGGCAGCCTACCGTTCCTCCGCCCGCCGCTGGTGTCGCGCAACGACCAGTGCATGGCGGTCGACGCCGCGACGCGCGAAAGCCTGGAGCTCACCCGCACCACCTCGGGCAGCCGCAGCGGCAGCCTGCTCGACGCGGTCGACCGCACCGTCACCGGCGCGGGCGCACGCCTGCTGGGTGCCGACATCGCCGCACCCTTGATGGACCGCGCCGCGATCGAGGCCCGGCTCGACGCCGTTACCCGCTTCCACGACGATCCCGGCCTGCGCGACGGCGTGCGTTCCGCCCTGCGCGCGCTCCCCGACGTCGGCCGCGCGCTCGGCCGCATCGCCGCCGGTCGCGGCTCCCCGCGCGACCTAGGGCAGCTGCGCGACGGCCTCGACGGCGCGCGCACGCTGGGCGACCGCCTCGAACAGCTCGCCGACGCGCCGCCGCTGCTCGGCCAGCTGGTGCCGGCGCTGCGCGGCCACGGCGCGCTGGTCGAGCTGCTCACCCGCGCGCTCGTCCCCTCGCCCCCGATCGACGCCGCCAACGGCGGCTATATCGCCGAGGGCTATGACGCCGCGCTCGACGATCTGCGCGCCACCGGTGCCGGCGGCCGCCGCGCGATCGCCGCGCTGGAGGCGGAGTTCCGCACCCGCACCGGCGTCAACGCGCTCAAGATCCGCCACAACGGCGTGCTCGGCTATCATATCGAGGTGCCGGCGCGCGCCGCCGACGCGCTGATGAAGGCCGACAGCGGCTTCACCCATCGCCAGACGCTGGCCGGTTGCGTCCGCTTCAACGCGCCCGAACTGCACGAGGTCGCGCTCAAGGTCACCCAGGCCGGCGCCCATGCGCTCGCCGCCGAGGCCGCGCATCTGGAGGAACTGACCGGCCAGGTGCTTGGAACCCGCGAGGCGATCGCCGCCACCGCCGATGCGCTCGCGCGCATCGACGTCGCCGCCGGCCTCGCCGAACGCGCCGCCGAGGGCGGCTGGGCACGGCCCGACCTGGTCGACCACGCCTGCCTGGAGATCGAGGGCGGCCGCCATCCGGTGGTCGAGGCCGCCGTCGCCAAGGCCGGCGGGCGCTTCGTCGCCAACGACTGCCGCCTGTCGGAAGACAACCGCCTCTGGCTGGTGACCGGCCCCAACATGGGCGGCAAGTCCACCTTCCTGCGCCAGAACGCGCTGATCGCGGTGCTGGCCCAGGCCGGCAGCTACGTCCCCGCCACCCGCGCCACGCTCGGCCTGGTCGACCGGCTGTTCAGCCGCGTCGGTGCGTCGGACAATCTCGCGCGCGGCCGCTCCACCTTCATGGTCGAGATGGTCGAGACCGCCGCGATTCTCGCGCAGGCGACCCCGCGCAGCTTCGTGATCCTGGACGAGGTCGGCCGCGGCACCTCCACCTACGACGGCCTCGCCATCGCCTGGGCGGTGGTGGAGGCGATCCATGAGGACAATCGCTGCCGCTGCCTGTTCGCGACCCATTATCACGAGCTCACCCGCCTGGCGGAGCGCTGCGAGGCGCTGAGCCTGCACCACGTCCGCGCGCGCGAGTGGAAGGGGGATCTGGTCCTGCTCCACGAACTGGGCGAGGGTCCCGCCGACCGCAGCTATGGCCTGGCGGTGGCCCGGCTCGCGGGGCTCCCGCCCGCCACGGTCGCGCGCGCCAAGGCGGTGCTCGCCAAGCTGGAGGCCGGGCGCCAGAAGACCGGCGGGCTCGCCGCCGGGCTCGACGACCTGCCGCTGTTCGCCGCCTTCCAACCGGCCGAGGAGGAAAAGCCCGATGCCCTGCGCACCGAACTAGCGGGGCTAGACCTCGATGCCCTCACCCCGCGCGCAGCGCTCGACGCGCTCTACCGATTGAAGGAACTCGCCCGGGACTAGCGGGCGGTCAGGGCCGTCCCAGCGCCGCGATCGCGCGCGGCCGCAGCCGGTCCACCGCCGCCGCATGGATGCCGGGCGCGGTCGCCAACACGCCGAACGCCTGCGCGCGCGGCGTGTTGAAGCGCAGCGGCTTGCCGAGCGAGTCGGTCACCGTCGCGCCGGCCTCGCGCAGCAGCAGCACGGCCGCCGCCACATCCCATTCGTTGCCCCAGCGAAAGGTCGCGAGCAGGTCCGCCTCGCCCGCCGCCACCATCGCCATGCGCAGCGCGATCGAATTGGGCTTGGCAACCGCCACCAGGTCGCGGTCTGCCTTGGGCAGCGCGTCCACCGGCGTGCGCGCGCCCGCGATCCGGGCGATGTCGCTCGCGGTCAGCCGGACGCCGTTGCGCCACGCGCCCTCGCCCGCCGCCGCGCGCCAGCGCTCGTGCCGCGCCGGGGCATCGAGCACGCCCAGCACCGGCTGCCCATCCTCCACCAGCGCCACCGACACCGACCAGCCCGGCCGCCCGCGGATATAGTCGCGGGTGCCGTCGATCGGATCGACGATCCACACCCGCCGCTTGGCGAGCCGCACGGGATCGTCCGCCGATTCCTCCGACAGCCAGCCCGCGTCCGGCAACAGCGCGCTCAGCCGCTCGCGCAGCAGCGCGTCCACCGCCAGGTCGATCTCGCACACCGGGTTGCCAGGCGTCTTTTCCCAGCGCTCGAAGTCGGTCGCCGCGCGCCCATGCGCCAGCGTTGCCGCTTCGGCAGCGATCGCCGCCAGTTCGTCGAGCAGCGTGTCAGCCACCCGCCACCGTCATTCCGTCGATCCGCACCGTCGGCACGTTCACGCCATAGCGGAACTCCAGGTCGCTCGCCGGCACCAGGCCCGCGAACATCTGGCGCAGATTGCCCGCGATGGTGATCTCCGCGACCGGACGGGTGGTTTCGCCGTTCTCGATCAGGAAGCCGGCGGCGCCGCGGCTATAGTCGCCCGTCACGCCGTTCACGCCATGCCCGATCAGTTCGGTCACCAGCACGCCGTGCTCGATCTCGCCGATCAGCGCCTCGCGGGTGATGCGCCCCGCTTCCATGTAGAGATTGCTGGTGCCCACGCCCGGCCCGCCGCCGATGCCGCGCGTGGCATGGCCGGTCGGCTCCAGCCCCAGCTGCCGGGCCGAGGCGCTGTCCAGCAGCCAGCTCTGCAGCACGCCGCCCTCGACGATCGCGAGCGGAGAGACCGGCAGCCCCTCGCCGTCGAACGGCCGCGAACGAAGCCCACGCGGCCGGTGCGGATCGTCGCGGATGGTGACGCCCGGCCCGAACACCGCCGTCCCGAGCGCCTCGCGCAGGAAGCTGGTGCCGCGCGCCACGCCCGGCCCGGCGATCGCGCCGGTCAGGTGGCCGAGCAGGCTCGATCCCACCCGCGGGTCGAACACCACCGGCATCGCGCCCGACGCGATCCGCGCCGGATCGAGCCTTGCCACCGCGCGCTCGCCCGCCTGGCGCCCGATCGCCTCGGACGCTTCCAGCGACGCACGATGGCGCGCGCTGTGGTGCGCATAGTCGCGCTGCATGCCCGATCCCGTGCCCGCGAGCACGCTTGCCGAGACACCATGGCTGGTGACGGCATAGCTTCCGGCAAAGCCGTGGCTGGTGGCCAGCGCCACCACCGCGCGGCTGGCACTCGCACTTCCGCCCTCGGAATTGGTGACGCCCGCAACCGCGCGCGCCGCATCCTCGGCCGCCAGCGCCTGCGCCTTCAACGCCTCGGGCGCGACGTCGCCGCCATCGTCCAGGTCGAGCAGCGGCGCGGTTCCCTTCATCAGCCGATCGGCCGGCGCCAGGCCCGCCCAGGCGTCCTCGGGCGCCAGCCGCGCCATCGCCACCGCCCGCTCGGCCACCGCATCCAGCGCCGCGTCCGACAGGTCGGAGGTGGCGACGCTTGCCGAACGCTTGCCGACGAAGACGCGCAGGCCCAGCTCGCCGCCCTCGGACCGGCCGACGTCCTCCAATGCGCCCAGGCGCACGGAGACGGAAAGCGCCGTGTCGGCGATCAGGATGGCGTCGGCGGCATCGGCGCCACGGGCGCGGGCTCGGTCGATCGCCTGCGCGGCGCGGGCCTGCGCCTGTTCGGGGGTCAGCATGGCCGCGACTTAGGGAGCCGGGGCCCCAAGGTCAAAGCCGCGGCGGCAATTCAGGCCGCCGTCCCCACCACCAGGCAGGCCAGGAACATCAGCAGCCCCGCGTCGCGATTGCTGCGGAACCGCGCCAGCGTGTTGTGCCCGTCCTGCGGCGACAGCGTCGCCACCTGCCACAGCAAGTGCAGCGCCATCGGCAGCAGCGCGACGAGCGCCAGCGGCGTCGGGAACACCTGCCACAAGGCGATGCCCCAGCAGAGCAGCGAAACGAGGTACAACGCGGCGACCCCCGGCCGCACCTTGGCTCCCATCGCGCGTGCCGACGAACGCACGCCCACCAGCGCATCGTCCTCCACGTCCTGCAGGGCATAGATGGTGTCGTAGCCGATCACCCAGGTGATCGATCCCGCGTACAGCAGCAGCATCGGCACGATGCTGCCGTGCGTCACCTCCACCCAGCCGACCGGCGCCGCCCAGCTGAACACGATCCCCAGCCACGCCTGCGGCCACCAGGTGATCCGCTTCATGAAAGGATAGGCCGCGACCAGCACGATGCTGGAGACGGCGACGATCGCGGCGGCCAGCCGCAGCTGCACCAGCACCAGCAGCCCCACCGCGCACAGGATCAGCAGCCAGGCCCAGGCCGCCTTCAGCGACACCGCCCCGCTCGCCAGCGGCCGGCTGCGCGTGCGCGCCACCTGCCGGTCGAGGTCGCGGTCGACGATGTCGTTGTAGACGCAGCCCGCGCCGCGCATCGCGATGCTGCCGAGCAGGAACCAGGCGATCATGTCCCAGCGCGCGATCCCCTGGCCCGCCAGCGCGATCGCCCAGGCGCCCGGCCAGAAGAGCAGCCACCAGCCGATCGGCCGGTCGAAGCGCGCCAGCAATGCGAACGGCCGCAACCCCGCCGGCAGCCGCCCGACCAGCCCGCGATGCTCGCTGTCGGGCACGATCTCGGTCGCCGCCGTCATCGCGTGCCGCCCCTTGCCCGGGGACCGTGGGGGAAGGAGCTTGAGTGGCGGCGCGGCTGCAACGGGGGAATCGGGGATGTCATGCGGCCTGCTGCCACAGATGGGCGGAGCTTGGACAGCCCGCGTGCGTGGTCGCCCGGGAAACTCCCGCGCGCTTCCCGCGTTGCCCGAGCTCACCGACTACATTATTTACTGTTTACGTGCTTGAAGGCCCTGGACGGCGCCACAAAGCGAGCGCCGAATCCCAGGAGACGCAAGATCAGGTCGAACAAGCTGCTCCCCTTCAAGGGGTTCTGGCGTGCGGTCTCCGCCAGCCTGACCGCCCGCGTTCTGATGGTGGGCATGCTGCTGATCGGCCTCCTCGCGCTGGTCGGCTTCGTGGCGTTCGGCCGGGTCGTCGACCTGACGCTGGTGCGGCTCGGGTCGGGCTTTGCCGAGCGGCAGGTACTCTATGATCGGGCACGCGGCCTCGGCACGCTCCAGCGGGATGTCGCGCTTGCCGAAACCAACGCGCGTTCGGAAGCGCTCATCGGCTGGCTGCGCGACGAGGGCAATCCCGCAAAGCGCCGCGCCGCCATCGCCGAGCTGCGCCGCGTCGTGCAGCTGTCGGCGGGCGGCACCTTCTTCGTGGGCTCCGCCGCCTCGCGCCAATATTTCTACGAAGAGCCCGGCAGCCGCTATTCGGCCGACCGCCCGCGCCTCACCGTGCAGCCGGGTAACAACCGCGACCGCTGGTTCTTCGAGGCGCTGTCCCGCCCGCGCGACTGCCACCTGAACGTCGACGCGGACGATCTCGCCAAGCGCACGCGCGTGTTCGTCAACTGCGTGATCCGCTTCGAGGGCAAGGCGCTGGGCGTCACCGGGACCGCCGTCGACCTTTCCTCCTTCGTGCACGAGGCGCTGGCCGACACCCAGGCCGGCGTCTCCACCTTCTTTGTCGACCACGACGGGGCGGTGCAGGCGCATCGCGATCCGAGCAAGGTCGACCGCTATTCCGACCCCAACCGCAAGCATCCGCCCACCGTCTTCGCCATGCTGAGCAACGCCGACGATCGCGCCCGGCTGCACGCGATGATGGCGGACGTCGCCTCGGGCCGCGCGTCCGCGCGCTCCAGCTTCCTGGAGATGGGCGGCGAACGCGTGCTGGTCGGCGTCGGCTATCTGAACGGGCTCGACTGGTACAATGTGACGGTGATGGACACCGATGCCATGGTGGACCGCCGCCTGTTCGGTCCGCTCGCCGCGCTGATCGTGCTGATGCTGGTGATCGGCGGCGCGCTCGCCGTGGTCCTGTTCAAGCGCGTGGTGCTGGATCCGCTCCGCCAGCTCGAGATGAGCGTGATCGAGGCGGAACGCGGCAACTTTCAACCCGCCGAGCAGCTCGACTCCGATCGCAACGACGAGATCGGGCGCCTGTCGCGCCGGTTCGCGGCGATGGCGCGCGCGGTCGCCGAACACACCCGCTCGCTCGAAGCGCGGGTGCGCGAGCGGACGATCGAACTGGAACGGCTCGCCAACCGCGATTCGGCGACCGGCGTCGCCAACCGCCGCGGCTTCGTGGCGGCATTTGAAGCGGTGCAGCGCCAGCGCGGTGCGGGCTCGGTCGGGCTGCTGCTGATCGACGTCGATCGGTTCAAGCAGATCAACGACCGCTTCGGCCATGTCGCGGGCGATGCCGTGGTGGCGGAGATCGCGCACCGCATCCAGGCAGCACTCCGCCCCACGGACCTGTGCGGCCGCTGGGGAGGCGACGAATTCATCGTGCTCTTGCCCGGCCTCGGCGCCGATCCGCTGGAAACCGTCTCGGACCGGCTGGTCGCGGCCGTCTGCGCGGCGCCCGTCGTGCTCGGGGATGGCGCGCGCGTCCCGATCACGCTCAGCGTCGGCGCTTATTGCGTCACGCCCGGCGACACGATCGACACCGCGACCGATCGCGCGGACGCCGCCATGTACCAGGCGAAGAAGGAGGGGCGCGACCGCGTCATCGTCGCCGAGGATTGCCCGGTGACGTGACGAAGCCGCCCGCTTCGCCTAACACCCCGCCCATGCCCGCAACCCCCGCCTGGCCGCCGCAGTCCACCCCGCGCCTGTTCCTGGAAGCGACGATCGCGCCCGATGCCGCGATCCGCATCGACGGACCGCAGGCGCATTATCTGCTGTCGGTGCTGCGCGCGAAGCCGGGCGATCCGGTCAAGCTGTTCGACGACCAGACCGGCGAGTGGCTCGCGACCGTCGCCCACGCCGGCAAGCGCGACCTCACCCTCCAGGTCACCGACCAGCTGCGCCCGCGCGAGCCGGTCCCGGACCTGTGGCTCTGCGCCGCGCCCTTGAAGAAGGGCCGCATCGACTGGACGGTGGAAAAGGCGTGCGAGCTGGGCGTCGCGCGCATCGTGCCGGTGCTGACCCGCCGCACGGTGGTCGACCGGCTCAACCTCGACCGGCTGCGCGCCCATGCCATCGAGGCGGCCGAGCAGTGCGACCGCACCGCCCTGCCCGAGCTCGTCGAGCCGGTGAAGCTCGCCGCCCTCCTGCGCGACTGGCCGGCCGAGCGCGCGCTGTTCTTCGCCGACGAGACCGGCGGCGCCCCGGCGTCCACGACCATGGCGCAGCACCGCGGCCCCGGCGCCGTGCTGATCGGGCCGGAAGGCGGCTTCGACGCGGAGGAGCGCGAGGCGATTCGCGCGCTGCCCCAGGCACATGGGCTGACGCTCGGCCCGCGCATCCTGCGCGCGGAGACGGCGGCGGCGGCGGCGATCAGCGTCTGGATGGCCAGCGCCGGCGACTGGTAGCCCCGGCCATCAAAACGGCGCTGGCGCCGCACCGCGGCACCGCCTATGGGCGCAGCCCATGAGCACCAAGACCGTTTCGGACACCAGCGCAGCGGTCATCGAGACCCGCGACCAGCTGATCGGATATTTCGCAGGCGGCGAGAAGCCCGCGGAACGCTGGCGTATCGGCACGGAGCACGAGAAGTTCGTGTTCCGCACCAGCGATCATCGCGCCCCCAGCTACGACGAGCCCGGCGGCATCCGCGACCTGCTGCTGGCGCTGACCGAGTTCGGCTGGACGCCGATCGAGGAGAACGGCAAGGTCATCGCGCTCGCCGGCAAGGACGGCACCGTCAGCCTGGAGCCCGCCGGCCAGCTCGAGCTCTCGGGCGCCCCGCTCGAGAACCTCCACCAGACCTGCGGCGAGACCGGCCGCCACCTGCAACAGGTGAAGGCCGTCGGCGAGAAGCTGGGCCTCGGCTTCCTGGGGCTCGGCATGTGGCCGGACAAGACCCGTGCCGAGCTGCCGATCATGCCCAAGGGCCGCTACGCGATCATGCTCAACCACATGCCGCGCGTCGGCAGCATGGGTCTCGACATGATGCTGCGCACCTGCACCATCCAGGTGAACCTCGACTATGCGTCGGAGGCGGACATGGTGCAGAAGTTCCGCGTCGGCCTCGCGCTCCAGCCGCTCGCGACCGCGCTGTTCGCCAACTCGCCGTTCACCGAAGGCAAGCCCAACGGCATGCTTTCCTACCGCAGCCACATCTGGTCGGACACCGATCCGCACCGCACCGGCATGCTGCCCTTCGTGTTCGAGGACGGCTTCGGCTACGAACGCTATGCCGACTATGCTCTCGATGTGCCGATGTACTTCGTCTACCGCGACGGCAAGTACATCGACGCCGCCGGCCTCTCCTTCCGCGACTTCCTCAAGGGCGAGCTCTCGGTCCTGCCGGGCGAGCTGCCGACGATGGACGATTGGGCCGACCATCTCTCCACCGCCTTCCCCGAAGTGCGGCTCAAGACCTTCCTGGAGATGCGCGGCGCCGATGGCGGCCCCTGGGGCCGGATCTGCGCGCTGCCCGCACTTTGGGTGGGCCTCCTCTACGACCAGGGTGCGCTCGACGCCGCCTGGGACCTCGTCAAGGACTGGAGCCTGGAGACTCGCCAGGCGCTGCGCGACTCCGTGCCGCGTCTCGGCCTCGACGCGCCGCTCGGGACCAAGGGCGGCACGCTGCGCGACATCGCCCGGCAGGTGCTCGACATCGCCGGTGCCGGCCTCAAGGCCCGCGGCCGCCTCGACGCGGCAGGCGACGACGAGACCGGCTTCCTCACCCCCCTTCGCGACGTGGTGCGCGACGGCCGGGTGCCGGCACAGCAGCTCCTCGACCGCTACGGCAGCAGCTGGGACGGCGACGTCACGCGGGTGTACGACGAACTGACGTTCTGACCGCGACTCATGACCGTTCCCGTGCTCCTGCGAAAGCAGGAGCCCAGAGCCACACAGCACAGCGCCTGTTACCCTGGGCTCCTGCCTGCGCAGGAGCACGGCACCGCTAGCCGCGCAGCCATTTGAAGAACCGCGGCACCACCGCGTTACGGCCCGCCCACTCATAGTACGCACGATAGTCCGGGTCCGCGAGCAGGTGCCGCTCCTCGGTCCGCGCGCGCCAGTAGTAGACGCCGCTCACCAGCGCCAGGATCGCGGTGTTGCGGAACGCGTCCAGCCAGTTCCCCGTCGTCACCAGCATCGGCCAGCTCACCAGCCACCAGAACAGGTTCTTCGACAGATAGGCCGGGTGGCGGCTCCAGGCGTAGGGCCCGTTGGTGATGATCCCGCGGTTGGTGAGGTTGGAGAAGCGCAGGCCGAACGCCACCGTGGCCCAGGCATAAACGAACGTCAGCGCCACCAGCGCCGCGCCAATCGCCGTCAGGATCACCGGATGCCCCGCGAACCAGTGCGTCCACTCGGCCCCACCGGGATGATAGTCGAGCGGGCCCCCGTCGCCCATCAGCACGAACGGGGGATAGCAGATCAGCGCCGCCGCCCAGCCGGCCGCATAGGGGTTCGCCGATCGGATGTGCGTGTCGATCGGCCGCAGCGCCAGGATATAGCCGCAGGTCGCGAACGCCACGTCGACCAGGAACATGAAGGTGATCAGCCACTGCGCCAGCGCCACCGGGTCGTGCAGCACCGTGGCCGTGTCGGCGGCGACGAACTCGCGAAAGCCGCCCGGCACGATCCCCAGCATGAACGCCAGAAAGAACGCCTTCACCGCCCAGGCGCGCAGATGGTCGAAGATCGCCTCGCGCTCGATCGGCTCGTCCAGGTGCATCAGCCAGGCGCCGAACGCCCAGCAGCCGTCGCGCGGCGCCACCAGGTGACGGTCGATCCACAGCACATAGGGGATCGACAGCACGAACAGCACCGGCGCCGCATAGCCGAAGCACCACATGGCAAAGGCGAAGCCGCCGTCCCAATAGAAGCGCCCGGTCGCATAGAGCAGCGCGATCCCCAACCAGGTCGTCCACAGCCCCGCCAGCTTGGTGATGCTGACGTCCAGCGTCGCCCGCCACGGCCGCGGGTTCGCCCAGTCGATGCCGGTGGATGGGTTGCGGTGCACCTTGTCCACCAGCACCGACCAGGCCAGCATCGGCAGTCCGCAGGCGACGAGGTTCACCAGCGCCGCATAGGGTCCGTCCATGCCATAGTGGCGCGCGATCGCGACCCAGGCGAGCAGCCCGGCCATGCCCGCGATCCCTGTGCCCGTGCTCACCGCCGATCGCGGGCGCGGATCGGCGGCGGGGGCGGTGTCGGCAGCGGGCACGAGCGTGGAAGCCATGCCCGACCCTAGCCGCCGCACCCGGCGGATCGAAGCCGGAATCGTGTCCCGCCTTGCGACAGGCTGGACGCCCGCTGCGATATGTCGTTACACCGCCCCATCCCACCTCGACGAAAGGCCGTCATGTTTCGCACCCCTGCGTTCGCCGCCCTGTTGCTCGCTTCTGCCGTTCCCGCCCATGCGCAGCTGAACCCCGCCGGCAACACCCTGCCGCAGCCGGTGCCCTTCACCGACACGATCCCGGCCCCGCGCGACATCGACTATCCCGGCACGATCCTGCTGGAGGTCGACGCGACCGACATCCAGCGCGGCATTTTCAACGTGAAGGAGACCATTCCGGTCGCCGAGGCGGGCCACATGGTGCTGCTGTTCCCGAAGTGGCTGCCGGGCGCGCACAGCCCGCGCGGTGAGATCGAGAAGCTCGCCGGCCTGGTGATCCGCGCCAATGGCAAGGTGGTGCCCTGGACCCGTGACCCGGTCGACGTCTTCGCCTTCCACATCGACGTGCCCGCCGGCGCCAAGAAGCTCGACGTCAGCTTCCAGTTCCTGTCGGCGACCGCCGGTGATCAGGGCCGCATCGTCATGGCGCCCTCGATGCTGAACCTCCAGTGGAACTCGGTGAGCCTCTACCCGGCCGGCTATTTCACCCGTCGCATCCCGATCCAGGCGACCGCCAAATATCCGGCGGGCTGGAGTGCTGCGGCAGGCCTGCCGGCGACGAACAACGGCTCGATCTATTCCTACCAGCGCACCAGCTACGAGACGCTGGTCGACTCCCCCACCTTTGCCGGCAAATATTATCGCCAGTGGGCGCTGTCGCCGCGCGTCGACCTCAACGTCTTCGCCGACAGCCCCGAAGAGCTCAACGCCACGCCCGAGCAGATCGACGCGCACAAGCGCCTCGTCGAGCAGGCGACCCGCGCGTTCGGCGCCCAGCACTACGACAAGTACGAGTTCCTGCTGGCGATCACCGACACCATGGGCGGCATCGGCCTGGAGCATCACCGCAGCTCCGAAAACGGCGTGAAGCCCGGCTATTTCACCAAGTGGAACGACGGTGCCGGCAGCCGCAACCTGCTGCCGCACGAATTCAGCCACAGCTGGGACGGCAAGTTCCGCCGCGGCGCGGACCTGTGGACGCCCGACTATCGCACGCCGATGCGCAACTCGCTGCTGTGGGTCTATGAAGGCCAGACCCAGTTCTGGGGCTATGTGCTCCAGGCACGCTCGGGCATCGTCACCAAGCAGGACACGCTGGACGCCTATGCCGCGATCGCAGCCAGCCTCGACACCCGCCGTGCGCGCGAGTGGCGCCCGCTGGTCGACACCACCAACGATCCGATCATCTCGGCGCGCCGGCCCAAGGGCTGGACCAGCTGGCAGCGCTCGGAGGATTATTACAACGAAGGCCTGCTGATCTGGATGGAGGTGGATTCGATCCTCCGCCAGCAGTCGGGCGGCGCCAAGAGCATCGACGACTTCGCCCGCGCCTTCTTCGGCGTGCGCGACGGCGACTGGGGCGTGCTCACCTACACCCTGGACGACGTGGTCCAGACGCTGAACGGCATCCAGCCCTATGACTGGGCCGGCTTCCTCAACAGCCGCGTCAACGGCGTGTCGGAGCGCGCGCCGCTCGCCGGCTTCACCAACAACGGCTACCGCCTGGTCTACAGCGACCAGCCGACGCCCTATTTCGTCAACAACGACCGCACCCGCGACCAGGCGGATCTCAGCTATTCGCTGGGCCTCGTCACGGGCAAGTCGGGCTCGGTCAACTCGGTCGCATGGGGCAGCCCGGCGTTCGACGCGGGGCTCACCGTCGACAGCAGCATCGTCGCGGTGAACGGCGAAAGCTACAGCGCCGATCGCCTCAAGGCCGCGGTCACCGCGTCCAAGGGCAATCGGACGCCCATCCGCCTGCTGGTCAAGAACGGCGACAAGCTGCGCGAGGTGGCAATCGACTATCACGATGGCCTGCGCTATCCGCGGCTGGAAAAGACCGGACAGGGTGAGACGGGCCTCGATCGCCTGCTCACCGCCAAGTAAAAGGGACGACACGACATGCGGATCGACATGGTGCCGGTGGGCAAGAACCCGCCGGAAGACCTGAACGTCATCATCGAGGTGCCGACCGGCGGTGAGCCGGTGAAGTATGAGTTCGACAAGGCGTCCGGTGCGCTGTTCGTCGATCGCATCCTCCACACCCCGATGCGCTATCCGGCGAACTACGGCTTCGTGCCGCACACGCTGTCGCCGGACGGCGATCCGCTCGACGCGCTGGTCGTGTCGCGCACGCCGTTCATCCCGGGCTGCGTCGTGCGCGCGCGTCCGATCGCGGTGTTGAACCTGGAAGACGAAGCCGGCGGCGACGAGAAGCTCGTCTGCGTGCCGGTGGACTCGACCTTCCCCTATTACACCAAGGTCGGTGGCCGCGCCGATCTGCCGGAAATCGTGTTCCAGCAGATCGAGCACTTCTTCACCCACTACAAGGATCTGGAGAAGCAGAAGTGGGTGCGCGTCGGCACCTGGGGCGACGCCGAAGAAGCAGCGCGCATCACCCTGGAGGCGATCGAGCGCTACAACGCCGCCAAGGACCGTGGCGAGGAACCGCTCGACCACGACGTGCCCGGCCGCGACTAAGCGCTGAGCGACACGCGATCCGGACCCCGTCGGCACCCAGGTGCCGGCGGGGTTCGTCGTTTCAGCGCCTAGAGCGTGATCCCGTTGCGTGTACCCGTTCGTCCTGAGTTGCCGTTGAGCGAAGTCGAAACCGCGTATCGAAGGACCTGCGCAGGTGCTTCGATACGGCGCTTCCCCAGGCTCAGCCCCTACTTAGCACGAACGGTTCTACCTGAGGTCGTCCGGCCTGCCTTGCGCTTCGGCTTCGGCTTCGGCTTCGGCGCCCGCGCCCCGGCCGCCAGCGCGAGCCCGGCCCACTCCCGCATCGCGTCCGCATCGTCATAGACGTCGTCGGGCGCGCGCCGGTAGTTCATCGATCCGGTGGTGCCGTCGCTCTTGGCATAGGTGAAGCGCGCGCAGCCGGCCGCATCCCAGGCCGCATCGCTCTCCGCATCCGCCTTGAACCAGAGCCCGTCATCGAACGCGATCGCAAAGATGGTGCCGTCGCAATAGAGCGTCGCCCCGCCCATCATCCGCCGCGACGTGACGGTGCCGACCGGCGCCAGCGCCTCCGCCACCCATTCGATCAGCCCTGCGTCGACGCCCATGCGATCCTCACCAGGTTCGAGTCTCGAAAGAAGCGGACTCTCGAGCGCACCGCAATGCCGGCTGCGGACCTGGGAGGCCGGGCCGGAAGGGGCTCCATAGCATCGCTTGACAGCCGCATGGCCCTATCTACGCTGTCCGATCCGAGGTTGTGAGGTCGACATGGTTTCGGGCATCCTATTGTTGCCGTTCCTTCTGCTGGTCTCACAAGAAGCATCGGCCCAATCCACGACAGCGCCGTCGGAAGACTCCGGGCGGGAGGACATCGTCGTGGAGGGAGGATTCGATCCCGACGAGCCCGATCCGTCCAATTTGCGGCGCAAGATGGTTACCGGATCCCGGATTCCCCAGCGCAGCCTCCAGAACAATCCGCACATCGCCAGCGCGACGAGCTTGGGAGGGCTGACGTCGGATTCGGGCATGGACGCCTGGCAGTCCATCGGCACCAAACGATGGAAGACGTGCAAGGCTGAAGGCGCGTTGATCCGCAAGCGGACCGCCTGTGCCCTGGTTCGCGTGGAAAAGGCGATGACCGCGATGCACGCCGCCGAAGCTGGGCAAATCGCCTCATCGCTTGCGAGCGACCCCAATCTCACGGTCGAAGAGCAATATGTCGTTCACGCGTACCTGTATCGCATTGCTGATTTGCAATCCGATGCTGCCGCAAAGCGCCGGTCTTTGGCCGCCATGTTCGACACGGGCATGATGTCGGAAGCGGAAGAAAGGACAGCAGTGGGGACGCTCGCGTCCTGGGCCCTGAAGGATGGCGATAGCGAGGCCGCGGTACGGTGGTACCGTGAACTGGCGAGCAGGGACGCCAACGACACCCAGAGCCGTATCAACGCCGGCATCCTGCTTGGCCGGATGGGGAAGGCCGAGGAAAGCAGAGCACAGTTCCAGGCGGCGATCAGCGCTGCACGGAGAGAGGGTAAGCCGGTTCCCGCGGCGTGGATCGAACGCGCGAACTAGGCCGTAGGCTGGCCAGACGCCGAGCGGACCTGGTCGCTCACTCCCCGGCCAGCCGCGCCAGCGCCTCTCCAGAAACCCGGTAGATGCGCCACGGCATCGGCTCGGCGCCGAGACTCCGGTAGAAGCCGGCGGCGGCGGCGTTGGTGTCGCTCACCGCCCATTCGACCCGCGTGCACTCGCGCGCGACGCCGACCGCCGCGACATGGGCGAGCAGCGCGCGGCCCGCGCCGGAGCCCCGCGCTTCGGGCGCGACGTACAGGTCTTCCAGGTACAGCCCGTTCCAGCCGCTCCAGGTCGAATGCTTGTGAAAGAACAGCGCGGCGCCCACCGCCCGCCCGTCCTGCTCGGCGATCGCCGCCTCGACCCCGCGCTCCTCGAGCGCCCGGCGCAGCAGCGCCTCGGTCGCGACCAGCTTGTCCTCGGCGTCCTCGTGGCGCGCGAGATCGCGCACGAAGCCGAAGATCAGCCCCGCATCGTCCGGAGTGGCGGTTCGGATTGCGATCATGCGCCTGCCTCGCTCTGGGAAACCGGGGCGGCGCCGCGCACCGCCACCAGGCAGCCGCCGACGATCAGCAGCGCACCCGCGACCGTGAACGGCGACACCCGCTCGTCGAACACGAGGTAGCCGAGCAGCGCCGCCCAGACAAAGGCGGTGTATTCGACCGGCGCCAGCACCTGCGCCTCCGCCCGGCCATAGGACCAGGCGAGCAGCAGCGCGGAGATCGACCCCAGGATCGCCGATCCGACGATCGGCACCAGCTGATCGCTCGCCGGCCAGATCGCCAGCCACGGCGCGCCGAGCGCGAGCAGCACGCCGATCACCAGGCTGGTGAACAGCGTCACCTCCAGCGGGTCGGCGAGTTGCGCCTGCTGTCGCAGCAGGATCAGGCTGTAGGCATAGAGGACCGAGGCGAGCACGATCGCGAGCGCGCCCATCACCACGTCCGCCGAGGCGCCGGCCTGCGCCTGCCCCAGCGCGATCACCAGCACGCCTACGGCCGCCACCACCGAGCCCAGGATAGCCGCGCGGCGGATCCGCTCGCCGAGCAACGCCGCCGCCAGGAACAGCGCGATCAGCGGCGACAGGAAGGTGAGCGCCACCCCCTGCGCCATCGGCACGCGCACCAGCCCCCAGAAGAACAGCAGCACCGACAGCCCCGCGGCGAGCCCGCGCAGCACGTGCAGCCGCAGCGCCTTGCGCTCGGGCCAGCGCTGCCGCCGCGCCAGGAACACCGCCCCCGTCAGCAGCACGCCCGCGACCGATCGCCACAGCACCGCGCTGTACGCGCCGCTGGCGATGCTCAGCCCCTTCATCAGGGCATCCATGCACGAATAGATGGCGATGCCCGCCGATGCCGCCGCAAAGGCCACCGCGGGCGGGGTGTTGGTCCGGGTCATGGGCGGTGGATGCGGGCAAACGCCCGCCCCGTCCAGTGCGGGGCCTCTACGAAAGGCGGGACAGCCGCCTCAAATTCCGCCGTATCCCCGCGCAGGCGGGGATCCAGAGCCAAGCAGAACAACGGCTTGCGGTATATGACGCCCTGGGCTCCCGCCTGCGCGGGAGCACGGAAAGTGGCTTTCGCAGAGCTCTCTCCAGTGGCGGGGTTACTCCGCCGCCGCCTGCTCCAGCGCCGCGGCCTGCGCCTCGATCTCGGCGGCCTTGGCCTCCACCAGCCGGACGATGTGGTCGACCATGTCGGCATCCTCGACGTGGTGGTCGGTAACGCCCGACAGATAGACCATGTGGCGGCCGTTGCCGCCGCCGGTGATGCCGATGTCGGTCTCGCGCGCCTCGCCGGGGCCGTTCACCACGCAGCCGAGCACCGACAGCGACATCGGCGTGCGGATGTGCTGGAGCCGCTCCTCCAGCTTCTGGACGGTGCGGATCACGTCGAAGCCCTGGCGCGCGCACGACGGGCACGAGACGACGCGCACGCCGCGATTGCGGATGCCGAGCGCCTTCAGGATCTCGAAGCCGACGC
Organism: Sphingomonas sp. ACRSK; assembly: GCF_022346685.1. Taxonomy (NCBI): domain Bacteria; kingdom Pseudomonadati; phylum Pseudomonadota; class Alphaproteobacteria; order Sphingomonadales; family Sphingomonadaceae; genus Sphingomonas; species Sphingomonas sp. ACRSK. The sequence continues at coordinate 21,973 of NZ_JAKRNR010000039.1, forward strand.
GCACTTCCTCCTCGGGCTCGGCCGACAGCGACACGCGGATGGTGTCGCCGATCCCGAACCACAAGAGCGATCCGATGCCGATCGACGACTTGACGGTGCCGCCGATCAGGCCACCCGCCTCGGTGATGCCCAGGTGCAGCGGGCAGTCGGTCGCCTCCGCCAGCCCCTGGTAGGCAGCGACCGCCAGGAACACGTCCGACGCCTTCACCGCGACCTTGTATTCGTGGAAGTCATGGTCCTGGAGCAGCTTGATATGGTCGAGTGCGCTCTCGACCAGCGCCTCGGGACAAGGCTCGCCGTATTTCTCCAGCAGGTCCTTCTCCAGGCTGCCGGCGTTGACGCCGATGCGGATCGCGCAGCCATTGGCCTTGGCGGCGCGCACCACTTCCGCCACCCGCTCCGACGATCCGATGTTGCCCGGGTTGATGCGCAGGCACGCCGCGCCCGCGTCGGCGGCTTCCAGCGCGCGCTTATAGTGGAAATGGATGTCGGCGACGATCGGCACCCGCGACGCGCGCACGATCTGCTTGAGCGCCGCGGTCGATTCCACGTCCGGGCAGGACACGCGGATGATGTCGACGCCCGCATCCTCGCAGCGGCGGATCTGGTCCACGGTCGCGCGCACGTCCGGGGTCGGCGTGTTGGTCATCGTCTGCACCGTCACCGGGGCATCGCCGCCGACGGGCACGTTGCCGACCATGATCTGGCGGCTCGGACGGCGGACGATATCGCGCCAGGGGCGGACGGACATGGGGATCTTCTCGCAGAGGCTGTCGGGGCTCCGCCCCATATAGACGCGCAGTGTGGCAGGCGGAAGGCGCGCTGGACGCGGTGGCATGCACCGCCCCTTCTGCTACACCGCGCTCTCCTTCTGGAGCCGCACGATGCGCCTAGCCCTGTTGATCGGAGCCCTGTTGATGTCCTCTCCCGCCGCCGCCGAGCAGAAGCCCACCTGGACGCTGGTGATCCACGGCGGCGCCGGCGTGATCGAGCGCGCGCGCATGACGCCCGAGCGCGAGGCCGCTGCCCGCGCCGGCCTCGACGCCGCGCTCGCCGCCGGCGAAGCGGTGCTCGCCAGGGGCGGCAGCGCGGTCGATGCGGTGGAAGCGGCGATCCACGTGCTGGAGGACGATCCCAGCTTCAACGCCGGCCGCGGCGCCGTCTTCACCTATGAAGGCACCAACGAGCTCGACGCCGCGATCATGGACGGCTCGAACCGAAAGGCCGGGGCCGTCGCCGGCGTCACCCGCACCCGCCACCCCGTCAGCCTCGCCCGCGCGGTGATGGACAAGAGCCCGCACGTCCTCCTCGCCGGCAAGGGCGCCGACATCTTCTCGACCGAACAGGGCCTCGAACAGGTCGACCCCAGCTGGTTCGCCACCGACGAGCGCCGCCGCCAGCTCGACGAGCTGAAGGCCAAGAAGCTCGGCTGGTTCGACGTCGACATGAAATACGGCACCGTAGGCGCGGTCGCGCGCGACCAGGCCGGCCATGTCGCCGCCGCCACCTCGACCGGCGGCGTCACCGGCAAGCGCTGGGGCCGCGTCGGCGATTCGCCGCTGATCGGGGCGGGCACCTATGCCGACGACCGCGCCTGCGCCGTCTCCGCCACCGGTGCCGGCGAGTTCTTCATCCGCGAGGGCGTCGCGCACGAGATCTGCGCCCGCATCCGCTTCAAGGGCGAAAGCCTGCAAGCCGCCGCCGACACGGTGATGGCGGAAACGCTGGCGCTGGGCGGCACCGGCGGCGTCATCGTCACCGGCCCGAATGGCGAGGCGACGTGGAGCTTCAACACGCCCGGCATGTACCGCGGCAAGGTCACGTCCGGCACGAAGCGCCTGGTCGCGATCTACGGCGACGAGGGCTGATCGCCCGCCCCGGCCGCCCTTGCCGCGGCGGCCGGGACGCCCACATGGGGCGGCATGGAAGCGTTCCGCAGCACCCCGGCCGAGCGCGCCCGCGGCGCCGTCGCGGCCGTGGCCGTGTCGCTGGGCCTCGGCGCCGCCCTGGTTGCGGGCCTCTCGGTCGACCTGCGCCAGCTTGCCGAGCGTGCCCCCAGCGTCTTCGGCATCCTTCCCGCCCCCGAACCTGAGCCGACC
>NZ_JAKRNR010000003.1:0-172762 GCF_022346685.1 Sphingomonas sp. ACRSK
AACGGTGTCACCTACTTGCGTATTCCGGTAAAATGGAAAGCCGGCCATCCGTGATGTCATACGATCGCTGACACGGCTTTGTGCTTAGCGTACGTTTTCGACCATCCTCTCACCGGTCCCCGGATCAAGGTCGATCCGCCGGTGGATTTTCTACGTCCCAACTCGAAATGGCATCGTCATCTTCGCGCTGAGCCCAGCGGCGACCACCGGCTTTGGGAAATCGCGGTGCTGTTCCACATCCGCGACGCCTTCCGGTCCGGTGACATATGGTTGGCGGGATCGCGCCGCTATGGCGACCTCAAGCAGCTTCTGGTCCCGCCACAGGCGATAGAGCAGACCGCGCGGCTCGCCGTGCCGCTGCGACCCGGCGAATGGCTGGCCGAGCGCAGGGCTCGACTGGATACACGGCTGAAGGAGTTTGGCCGCGCGGCGCGAACCGGCACGATCCCAGGCGGCATCATCGAGAACGGCAAGCTGCACATCGACAAGCTGAGGGCCGACACGCCCGAAGGGGCCGAGGATCTCGTGCTCGATCTCTATCAACAGCTCCCGCCCGCGAGGATCACCGATCTGTTGCTGGAAGTCGATGAGCGAACCGGATTTTCCGAGGCGTTCACGCATCTGCGCACCGGCGCGCCCTGCAGCGACCGGATCGGCCTGATGAACGTGTTGCTGGCGGAAGGCGTCAATCTCGGTTTGCGCAAGATGGCGGCGGCGACCAACACGCACAGCTTCTGGGAATTGCTGCGGATCGCGCGCTGGCATGTCGAAGGCAGCGCCTATGATCGGGCGCTCGCCATGATCGTGGAGGCCCACGCCGCCCTGCCCATGGCCGCCTTCTGGGGACAAGGGCAATCGGCATCCAGCGACGGGCAGTTCTTCCTTGCTACCGAGCAGGGCGAGGCGATGAATCTGATCAACGCGAAATATGGCAACGTCCCGGGCCTCAAGGGATACAGCCATGTGTCCGATCAATATGCGCCGTTCGCAACCCAGGTGATCCCGGCAACGGTCAGCGAGGCTCCCTATATCCTGGACGGGCTGCTCATGAATGACGCGGGCCGCCGCGTTCGCCAGCATTTTGCCGACACGGGCGGCTTCACCGATCATGTGTTCGCCGCCTGCGCCTTGCTCGGCTACAGGTTCGCCCCCCGTATCCGCGATCTCCCTCAGAAAAGACTCTATGCCTTCACGCCCAACGCGACGCCGGCCAATGTGCGAGCGCTGGTCGGAGGTAAGATCAATGAACCGCACATCGAGCGCAACTGGCCCGACATCCTGCGCATCATGGCGACGATCGCAGCGGGGATCGTCGCCCCCAGCCAGATTCTTCGCAAGCTCGCCTCTTACCCGCGCCAGAATGAGCTGGCCCTCGCATTGCGAGAGGTGGGCCGCATCGAGCGAACCCTGTTCATGATCGACTGGATTCTTGATGCCGGCCTCCAGCGCCAGGCTCAGATCGGCCTCAACAAGGGTGAGGCCCACCACGCCCTAAAGCGCGCCATCAGCTTCCACCGCCGAGGTGAAATCCGGGATCGATCCGGCGAAGGCCAGCACTATCGCATCGCCGGAATGAACCTGCTCGCCGCCATCATCATATTCTGGAACACCATGAAGCTCGGCGAGGTCGTCAATACCCGGGCCGCCAGCGGTACCCATATCGCGCCTGATCTACTCGCCCACGTCTCGCCGTTGGGATGGGAACACATCAATCCAACCGGGGAATATCGCTGGCCCAAATCCTTAGCGTAGGATTCCGCCCCCTCCCGCAAACGCCCCCTACGATTGAGAAGCGCGGCGGAATCTCTTAGATTGATCGCTGGAGGCTTTGTTCGCGGAGACGCGCACATTGCCTTCTTTTCGTTTTAGGAAGCGCTGCCCTAAGCGACAGAAGCCAGAGCTTTGACAATGCGGCATTCCGCGATGGAGCCGACCATGTATCTTGATCCTATCGGTGCAGACACGCGATGATGGCGGTCACGACGGCGGTGGTTTCCGCGACGTCGCGCACCCTCACTGTGTCGAGGCCGATTTCAGCAGCGGGATAGTCATTCCCACCGGGGAATATCGCATCCCCAATGAACAGCATCCCGTCGAGCGGGACACCGCTCTCGGCACTCAGGCGCTTCAGGCCATAGCCCTTGTCGATCCCTGCTCTGGTCACGTCGATCGATGTCGTGCCACCGAGATTGATCGAGAGCTCCGGCAGCTTCGCGCGCAACGTGGCCTGCAACGCGGTCCTCTTCTTTCGGTCAGGATCCCACGCTTCCTTTTCCTTCAGCGGCGCTGCCTGCCCCAGGCCCGAAAAGGTGATCTGGCTGCCCCGGTCCTCGATCCGTTCGCCCCAGATACGTTCGTCGGCGAGACCGGCATCGGTCAGCGCCTGATCGAAGGCCATGCGGATCTTCGCCTTCTCCGCGTCGTCGAACAGTTCGGCATAGACCGCGCGCCAAGCGCCATTGATGAACCGATAGAGTTTCGTGCCTGTGGTCGGCATCAACCAGAGACGGTCGAGCGCGACGCCGGCAGGAAGGCGCGAGGCGATCTGCTTTTCGAACTGCGGCCAGTCCCCGCCCGAGATCACCGCCACATCCGTGATGGCGAGCAATCGGGCGAGGATTGCGGCCATATCCTCCGATAACGGCCGCTTGCTCTCGGCAAGCGTGCCGTCGAGGTCGAAGGCGATCAGCCACTTCATGCCGCCTTCCCTGCCGGATCGCGGTAGGCGAGCAGCCTGAGCGCATTGATGACGACGAGCAGCGTCGATCCCTCATGAACCGCCACCGCTGGCCCAATGCCGAGGCCGAGGATGGTAGCAGGCACCAGGAAGGCGACGACACCCAGGCTGACGAAGACGTTCTGCCGGATGATTCCACGGGTATGGCGGCTAAGACCGACTGCGAATGGCAGGTGCGCCAGATCGTCGGCCATCAGCGCCACGTCGGCTGTCTCCAGCGCAACGTCCGACCCCGCCGCGCCCATCGCGATGCCGACCGTGGCGCTTGCCATCGCCGGCGCATCGTTCACGCCGTCGCCCACCATCGCGACCTTGTCTTCGCCGGCGAGCTTCTTGATCGCGGCAACCTTGTCTTCGGGCATGAGGTCGCCCCACGCTTCGTCGATCCCGACTTCGTCGGCGATCGCTTCGGCGACTTTCTGGTGATCGCCGGAGATCATTATCATCCGCGACACGCCCATCTCGTGCAGCCGACGCAACGCGGTCTTGGCAGCTTCGCGAGGCGTGTCCATCAGGCCGATCGCGCCCAGGTCGCGGTCCCCCTTGCGGACCACCATTGTCGTGCGGCCGTTCTCGCGCAGCTTCGCGATTGCGTCCTGCGCGCCCTGCCCCAGCGCCGGAATGCCCTCACTTCCGAACATCTCGGCCTTGCCGATCCACACCGTCTCGCCATCCACGCTCGCGGTGACGCCCCGACCGGTCAGGCTCTTGAGGTCGCCGGCAGTCGGCACGGCACGATCGTTCAGACGTTCGCGGCCGTCCTTGACGATCGCTTGGGCCAGGGGATGGTCGCTCAACGCTTCGACGGCGACAGCCAGCGCCAGCAACTCGCCTTCATCGGCGCCATCGACGGGCACGACATCAGTGATGCGCGGACGACCTTCGGTCAGCGTGCCCGTCTTGTCGAAAGCGATCGCTTTGAGCGACCCGAGGTTTTCGAGCGGTGCACCGCCCTTCACGAGCACGCCGCCCCGCGCTGCACGGGCAACGCCCGACAGGACCGCGCTCGGCGTTGCGATCGCGAGCGCGCACGGGCTTGCCGCCACCAGCACCGCCATCGCGCGATAGAAGCTGTCGCGGAACGGCTCGTCGACGACCACCCATGCGAACAGCAGGAGCACTGACAGGACCAGGACGGCGGGCACGAAGATCCGTTCGAACCGGTCGGTGAAGCGCTGCGTCGGCGACTTCTGCGTCTCCGCTTCGCTCACCATCTTCACGACCTTGGCAAGCGCGCTTTCATTGGAACGGCGTGTCACCTCGATCTCGATCGCGCCGCCGCCGTTGATCGTACCAGCAAAAACCCGGCTTTCCGCGTCGACTGCATCGGGCTTGGCGCGTGCCGCTGCGGCATCTGCGACCGGCACCTTGTCGACCGGGATGCTTTCACCCGTGACCGGGGCCTGGTTGATCGCGCTGGTGCCCTTGATGACGAAGCCGTCGGCAGGCAGGCGCTCGTTCGGGCGGACGATGGCAATGTCCCCGACGACCATCTGCTCGACCGGGATTTCGCTGGTCTGCCCGCCGCGTCGCACGGTCGCGGTTTCGGGCGCGAGCTTCGCCAGCGCCTCGATCGCCTTCTTGGCGCGGCCCATTGCATAATGCTCAAGCGCATGGCCGAGGCTGAACAGGAACAGCAGCAGCGCACCTTCGGCCCATGCGCCCAGCGCAGCGGCGCCGGCCGCAGCGACCAACATCAGCGTGTCGATCTCGAACTTCTTCATCCGGAGGTTGTCGATCGCCTCGCGCAGCGTGAAGAATCCGCCGAAGAAATAGGCTGCGATATAGCAGGCGGTCGGCAGCCATTCGGGCGCGCCAGCGACCAGCCTCTCGATCGCGTAGCCGATCCCCAGCAGCGCGCCACAGGCGAGCGCGAAGATCAGCTCGGTATTGGGGCCGAGAAATTCGGCGTGGCTATGGTCGTGGCCATCGCCGGGGCCGTGCTTCTCTTCGCCCGCGCCGTGGCCCCCGGGGCCGTGGTCGTGGCCGGCATGTTCATCGGCAGCGACCCGCTTGCCCACCCTCACCTTCAGCTTGCGAAGCGCAGCGCGCACCTCCTCTTCGGTGGTTTCGCGGCGATCATATTCGACCCGGACAGACCCGCTGGTGCTGGCGCTTGCCTGGACCACGCCGGGCAAGGCGCACAGCGCATCGCTGACCGTGCGCGCCCGACGTTCGTGGTTGATCCCCGTCACCTGCCAGATCGCATGGCCGTAGCGCTCGGTGATTTCGGCACCTGCGGCGCGCACCATTTCGCGCAACCGTGGCAGCGGCAGCTTGGCGGCATCGAAATGGATGCACAGCGCCGCTGGCGTGTTGCCGTCGAGACAGATCACATGCGCCCGCTCGACACCTTCGCGCTTTGACAGGGTTGATACGAGACGGTCCAGGCAGGCATCGGCCGCGTCAGGAAGGTCCGGCAACAACACTGGAATGTCGAGTTCGAGCTTGTCGTTCATGACGACCTCCTTTCGCTTTTCTTGGTTTCGGCGCGCGCGTCGCGCAGGATTTCGACACCGCCCTTGATGGCGATGATGGCGGTGGCGAAGCCGACCAGCAGGTCCGGCCAATTGGTACCCAACCACAGCACCAGCACGCCGGCGATCAGGATGCCGCCGTTGGAAATGAAGTCGTTGAAGCTGAAGGTGGTTGCGGCCCGGAGATTGACGTCCGGATCCTTGAGGCGCTGGAGCAGCCGCAGGCAGAGGTAATTCACGACGCCGGCGATCGCGGACATGACCATCATGGTAGGTCCGATGGGCTCGCTGCCCTGCACGTAGCGCCGTCCGACATCGATCAAGATGCCGCCCGCGAAGATCAGCAGCATGACGCCCGAAGCGACCGCGGCGCGTGTCTTCCATGTCTGGCCCCGGGTGAGCGCCACAAGGCTCAGCGCATACACAGCCGTATCGGACAGGTTGTCGACGCCGTTGGCGATCAGCGCGCTCGAGTCCGCGAAGAAGCCGGAAACGAAGAAGCCCGCAGCGATCGCCGCGTTCAGCAGCAGGACGATCCACAGTGTGCGGCGCTCCTGCCCGCCATTGTTGTCGTTGCCCGGGATCATCCCATCATCTCCTCAAGTGTCAGCAGGGCCAGGAAGCCGACGAAAAACATCGAGCTGATGAGCGGGGTGTCGGGTTTCTCGTGCGCCTCGACCAGCAACTCCTCCGTGACGAGGTAGAGCAGCGCCATCAGCCCGAAGCTGAGGAAGCCGGCGATCATCACCGGCGACAGCGCGGCGACCGGCACGGCAGCGAGCGCGCCGATCGGCAGCAGCAGGGCCAATGCCGAGACGATCACGATGATGCGCAAGCGCGAGCGATAGGTTTCCGCCAGCTCGTCGGTCAGCGTCAGTCCCAGAAATAACACTTCCAGAGTGAGCGCGATCGTCAGCAGGAGACCTGCCTTCTCGCCCGCCACGAAAGCGAGGCCGAGCACCAGGCCGTCGACCAGAATGTCGATGCCGATCGCGGCGAGTAGCGCCATCAGCCCCTTGAAGCGGGCCTCAAGAGCCTTGAGCCCCAGCATGGTCGCGACGCCCGCCGCCCCGCCGATCAACGTCGCGCTGGGCGATGCCTCATGCTTGACCTGCGGCAGGATTTCGGTCGCTGCCGCCGCGAACACGACGCCGGCAGCGAGATGCTGTAGGCCCGCCACGAGGCCAGGTTTCAACTTGGTGCGGCTCGCGACAATCGCGCCGAGCACGACCGCCAGCACAGGCGCAAGCGTATAGAGCAGTGCCTGCATTTCCTAGGACTCCTCCGGGGTTCGGTGGCAGACGCGGATCTTCCCGCGTCGCGTGAACGCGATCGATCCGCCCGCCACGACAGCCCGCGAATGGTCGCCGCGAAACTCGTCACCGGTTCGCTGCGCGCGCAGGATCTCGGTCCTGCCCTTCGGCAGCCAGGTGACGGCCATTTTCAAGCCGTCATCGATGAAGTCGACATCGGCGCGTGTGCCGTCGTCGCAGTACATGATGCGCTGCGCGATTAGTTTCGACGTCAGATGCTTTTCATGCGCCGGCTCGGTAGGCTGGGTCGGCGCTGGATTACACGCCCCTATAACCGCCCCGGAGACGAGAACGACGCCGAGGCGCGCGATCGCCAGACCGGCCCGATTCAGGCCGCACAAGGTTGTCACATTTGAAATCGACGTGTCAGACATCGGTCTCTTCCGACGAAGCGCCCTGTGGCGTTCGAAGGCAGGGCAGTTCATCGCGTGCCTTCCCGCTCGCAGATCCGGGTACGGCCATCGCCTTCCACGATGGTGAGCTGCGACCCCTTGAAGGTCGCGGTGGCTGTTTCGCCGACATATTGCAGGCCCTGCGCTGGCGCGGTCAGCATCATCGGCGGTCCCCCGTTGGAGCGCCGCAAATCGATCTGCAGGCCGTTGTCCTTGTAATCGACGAACAGCGGTTCCCCGTCGGAACAGCGATATCTATGCCGCCCCATTTCCCCGGTCGCCACGGCGCTGTCGGACGAATGGATCTGCTGCTCCGTTGGCGGGGCTGGCGGCTTTCTTTCCGAGCACGCCGCGAGCCCGACAACGAGGATGACGGCGGGCAGCACCCGCTTACAGTGCATCATCATCGCGCCTTCCTCCTGTAGCGGAAGGGGACGCGCTGACGATTGATAGCCCGGGCAGGCTGACCTACCCGCCAGCGGAGATAGGTTGCGAGGCGATCGTCAGATTCGACCATCAGGGATCGCAGGCGGCGCAACATCATCGCCGCGAACGGCAGGGAGAGCGCCCCGCGCAGCGTGCAGCTATGCGTTAGCCTGGTGCCGCCATCGTCCCCCGCCAGCTCGTACCGCTCTTCGAGCGTGAACAGATAGGGGATGCCGCAGGACCAAGCGAAGGCGTGCGGTTTATCGAATCGATCAATCCGTGCTGGCGTCCGAATTGGCCGGGTGATGCCCTGGATCGCAAAGGTGCATTCTGTGTCGCCGAGCCGGGACGGATCATCGAGAAATACGAGCGGACTCCACGCCCGGCGATGATCCGGATCGGTGAGTGCCGACCAGATGCGCAGTGGCCCGCCGTGAAGCATCGAGCTGGTTATGGTGCGAGGCATATCCCCATCTCCCAGAGATGGGCGGGGCGATCGCGGATCGCCCCGCCCATCCATCAGGCCAAGTTGTTCACGAAGGTCTGACCGTGGTCGTCCCCTTCATGCTCCTCATTGTAGTGCTCGGGTTTCTCGATCACTTTCTGCCCGAACCGGGCATAGAGTGTCGGCAGCACGAACAGCGTAAGAAGCGTCGCCGAGATCAGACCGCCGATGACGACCGTCGCCAAAGGCTTTTGAACCTCTGCGCCGGCGCCTTCGCCCAGCGCCATCGGCACGAAGCCGAGGCTGGCGACTAGCGCGGTCATGATGACGGGTCGCAGACGCTGCATCGCGCCAACATGCGCGGCTTCCTCGCGGCTCATCCCTGATCGGATCAGATCTTGGATCGAGCTGACCATGACGAGGCCGTTGAGGACCGCGATGCCCGAGAGGGCGATGAAGCCCACTGCCGCCGAGATCGAGAAGTCCATGCCCCGCAGGAACAGCAACAGGACGCCGCCCACCAGCGCGAAAGGCACGCCGGTGAACACGATCGCGGCGTCGCGGACCGATCCCAACGCCCCGTAGAGGAGCAGCAGGATCAAGATGAAGCAAGCCGGAATGACCAGCTTCAGCCGTTCGCTTGCCGATTGGAGGTTCTCGAACTGGCCGCCCCATTCGAGATAGGTGCCGGCAGGCAGCCGGAGTTGGCTGCCGATCGCCGCCTGCGCATCCGCCACGACGGATCCGACGTCGCGGCCACGCACGTTGGCTTGCACCACCACGCGCCGCTTGCCGTTCTCGCGGCTGATCTGGTTCGGACCATCGACCACCTTGATCTCGGCGACGCTGGACAGCGGTACATAGCCGCCGCCTGCCACCGGCACCTGCACCTGTTGGAGCAGGCCGATGTCGGCACGCTGCGCCTCCGACAGGCGGATCACCACGGGGAAGCGACGGTCGCCCTCGAAGATCTGGCCCGATGTTCGCCCGCCGATCGTCGCAGTCACGGTGTCCTGCACATCCTGAGCCGTAACGCCCAACCGCGCCATCGCGTCGCGGTTGACGCGAATGTCGAGCATGGGAAGACCGGTCGTCTGCTCCACCTTCACGTCCGCTGCGCCTTGCGTTCTGCGCAGCACCGCCGCGATTTGCTCGGCCGTCCGGTTCATCTGGTTGAAGTCGTCCCCGAACACCTTCACCGCGATGTCGCCGCGCACGCCGGCGATCAGCTCGTTGAAGCGCATCTGGATGGGCTGGGTGATCTCGTAGGCATTTCCCGGAATCTTCGCGAGATTACCCTCGATCCGGCTGACCAGCTCCTCCTTGGGAAGCTCAGGATCCGGCCAATCCTTGCGCGGCTTCAGGATGACGAACATGTCGGTCGCGTTCGGCGGCATCGGGTCGGCCGCCAGCTCGGCGGTGCCCGTCTTGGAATAGACGAATTGCACCTCCGGCTGCTTCGACATCATCCGCTCGATCGGCACCTGCATCGCCTGGCTCTGCTGGACCGACGTTGCCGGAATGCGGAGCGACTGGATCAGCAAATCGCCTTCGTCGAGCTGCGGCAGGAACACCGAGCCGAGCGTAGTGAAAGCAAGCGCCGCCACCACAAGGCTTCCCACACCCGCACCGATCGTCAGCGTCGGGCGCTTCATGGCCCGGTCGAGACCGGGTTCGTAGCGCTTCTTCAGCCACGTGATGATGCGGCCGTCCTTCTCCTCGACCTTCTTCGACAGCCAGATCGCAATCATCGCCGGCACGAAGGTGAGAGAGAGGATGAAGGCGAAGGCGAGCGCGATGATGACGGTCAGCGCCATCGGTCCGAACGTTTTACCCTCCACGCCGGTCAGCGTGAGCAGCGGTACGTAGACGAGGATGATGATTGCCTGCCCGTACACAGAGGGACGGATCATCTCACGCGCAGCGGCTGCCACGGTCGCGAGCCGTTCCTTGACGCTGAGCAATCGGCCTTCATGATGCTGTTGCTCGGCAAGCCGGCGCAGCGCGTTTTCGACAATGATGACGGCGCCGTCGACGATCAGACCGAAGTCCAAAGCCCCAAGGCTCATCAGATTGGCCGAGACCCCAGCGCGCAGCATACCAAAGCCTGTCAGCATCATGGTGATCGGGATGACCAACGCCGCGATCAGGGCCGCACGGAAGTTGCCGAGCAGCAGGAAGAGCACGACGATGACCAGCACCGCGCCTTCGGACAGGTTTTTCGCGACCGTCTTGATCGTCGAATTGACCAGCTCGGTGCGGTTCAGCACCGGCTGAATTACGACGTCAGGAGGCAGCGAAGCGTTGATCGTCTTCAGTTTCTCAGCGACCGCGGTCGACACGATGCGGCTGTTCTCGCCGATCCGCATGATCGCCGTGCCGACGACGACTTCGGTACCGTTCTCCGATGCCGAACCCATGCGGATCGCCTGACCCGTCTTCACAGTCGCAACTTGTTCGACCGTGATCGGCACGCCGTTACGTGTCGCGATCACGGTCCTGGCCAACTCGCTGGCATTGCGAACGAGCGCATCCGAGCGAACAGCCAGACCTTCGCCATTGCGATTGACGAAGCCACCGCCGACGCTGGTGTTATTGCGCTCCAGCGCATTTCCCAGGTCCGTCAGCGTGATGCCGAGCGAGGCCAGCTTCTGCACGTCGGGCACGACGAGGAACTGCTTGGCGTAACCGCCAATCGAGTCGACACCGGCGAGGCCCGGTGTGGTCTTCAGAAGCGGCGTCACGATCCAGTCCTGCGCGGTGCGCAGGTAGGTCGCCTTGTCCTCTTCGGTCGTCAGTCGCTCGCCCTCTGGCGTGATGTAGCTGCCATCGGGCTGTTGGCCCGGTTCACCGGGCTTGTGCTTGTCGTCCTCGCGATGATCGAGACGAACGGTGTACATGTACACCTCGCCCAGGCCTGTCGCGATCGGACCCATTTCAGGGTTCACGCCGTCGGGCAGATTCTCTTGCACGCCCCGCAGACGCTCGCCCACCTGCTGGCGGGCGAAATAGATGTCCGTCGCGTCCGAAAAGACCGCCGTGATCTGCGCGAAGCCGTTGCGGCTCAACGAGCGCGTATATTCCAGGCCGGGGGTGCCGGCGAGCGCGGTTTCGATTGGAAACGACACCTGCTTCTCGACCAGCTCGGGCGAGAGGGCAGGCGCGCGGACGTTGATCTGGACCTGATTGTTGGTGATGTCCGGCACCGCGTCGATCGGTAGCCGGTAGAGGGAAAAGGCGCCGATGGCGGCGACGATGACGGTGAGGAGCAGGACTAGCCAGCGCTTCTCGACCGCCCAGGTTACGATACGGGCGATCATGGCTTAATCCTCGTGGCTCGCTTCGCCCTTGCCGATCTCGGCCTTGAGCGTGAAACTTCCGGTGGTGGCGATCTGTTCGTTGCCGGTCAGGCCCGACCGGACGATCACCGTGTCGCCCGACGCATCGCCGAGCTGGACCGGGGTCGCCTTGAAGCCGGTGGGCGTGCGCACGAACACGACCGACTTGCCCTCGAAACTCTGGACCGCCGTCGTCGGCACGCGGACCGCCCCGCTCCCGCCGCTGCCCGTGAGCTGCACGGCTGCCGTCACAGGCTCGCCGACCCGCCATTCGCCACCGCGATTGTCGAGGGTGGCGAGCGCAGGCACGAGCCGCGTCTGCGGATCAAGCGCCGGCGACACGAAGGTCACGCGGGCGGTCGCCTGACGGCCTGCCGCCTTCACCAGCACCGTATTGCCGGGACGCACCCGGCCCGCATCCTCGGGCTTGAGATTAAGCGCGATCGACACCTGGCTCAGGTTGGCGATGCGATAGAGTTCGGCATCCGCCGCGACCGTTTGTCCCAGCGTCACGGGGCGCGCAATGATCTGGCCCGAGATCGGCGCGGCAATGCCGAGCCGGTTGAGCCCGCCGCCGCCGACACCCGCCGCCGAAACCATGCTCTGCGCCTGCGTCAGGGCGATCCGCGCCTCCGTCGCCGCTGTGCGGGCGGCGATCAGATCCTGTTCAGGGGAGACTCTCTGCGCGAACAGCCGCTGTTCGCGCGCGAGGTTCGAATTAGCGAGCTGAAGCCGCGCCCGCGCCGCCTCGACCTCGCCCTTGATCTGCGCCGCCTCGCGGCTTTCGATGACCGCAATGGTCTGGCCGCGTCCGACCGATTGGCCGAGGTTACGGGTGAGCGCGACCACGCGTCCCGCAATTGCGGCCGAGACGACCTGCGTTCCCTGTGGGTCGCCCTCGATGATCGCGGGCAGCTCGATCGTCCCGGCCCCGCCGATGATCGGCCGTCCGACCTGGACGCCCGCTGTGGCGATCTGGTCGGCACCCAATGTGACGACGCCTTCACCGGCATGACCGCCTTCAGCACCGCCCTTTTCCGTGCCCGCTGCCGTCTCATTGGCAGCTGCGCCTTCGGCAGTTGCCTCGTTTCCGCCATCCTTGCCGCCGCAGGCAGCCAAGAGCAGGGCGAGCGACGCCGCGCCCGCGAGATAAAAGCTCTTCATCACTGATTCCCCCCATTGGGCGCACGAGCGGTCAGTCGCTCCACTTGCGCGCGGGCATTCTGGTAATTGGCAAGCGCGTCGATCGCGGCGACCCGCGTTTCGGCGAGCGTGCGTTCAGCATCGAGCAATTCGAGCTGGCCGAACTTGCCCTCGCGATAGCCGATCCGCGCGATGCGGGCGGCCTCCTGTGCAGCCGCCAGCGCCGGCCCCGACGCCGCACGAGCCGTCGTTGCGGCATTGGCCGCCTGCGCCTGCGCGTCCGTGATCGCCTGTTCGATGTCGAGCGCGGTCACGCGGCGCTGCGCATCCGCCTGGGTCCGCTGCGCGGTCGCCTGCGCAATCGCGGCGCGACCATTGTTGAACACCGGGATCGGGATCGACACGCTGAACACCGCCGCCATGTCGTTGGTCGCTTCCAGGCGGCGGATCGACGGCCCGACGTTCAGGTCAGGCACGCGATTGGCGCGCGCGAGCCGCACGCCGGCTTCGGCAATGGAGAAATCCGCGTTGGCTGCCGCCAGCGCGAGTGTGCCGGTCGTGTTGACCGGTGCCAACGGCCCATAGACGTTCACACCGGGAAGGCGATCGAGCAGCGTGTCATCGAGCAGGCCGTCGATCGGCCGTCCGATCCGACGCGCCAGATTGGCGCGGGCCGCCTCGGCCAAGCGAAGCTGCCGCTCCACATTGGCGTCGGCATTGATACGCGCGACATCCGCGCGCTGTTGCTCGAGTGGCGATGCCCGCCCTGCCTGCACGCGAACGCTCGCGGCCCGCAGCGCATCGCTGGCGATCCGGGCCTGATCGCGGGCTGTCATTACCCGGCGATCGGCCGCGACCGCTTCGACATAGAGCTGCGTTACCTGAAGCCGGACATCCGCCGCGATGATCGCGGCCTGGATCTCGGCCCGGGACAATTGCGCATTGGCGACCGCGACGCGGGCGCCGCGCTTGCCGCCTAGCTCGATCGGGATCGCAAAGCCGACCGTGGTTTCCGCGCTGCGGACCCCCCGATACGGCCCGGAGCCGATGACATTCTCGACTTGGCCTTGAACCACCGGATTGGGCCGCAAGCCGGCGACTGTGCGACCTGCACGGGCCGCGTCGATTCCAGCTGTCGCCGCTTCCGCAGCAGGGGCCGAACCGCCCGCTGCACTGACCGCTTGGTCAAGCGTGTAGACCGGCGCATCCTGCGCAACAGGCGCGGACGGTCCGACCTGCGCCTGCGCCATCGTGGCGCAAGACGCTGCGGCCAGCATGGCCGCGAGGATACGATTCATGAAAATAGGACTCCTGACGATGATCGACAGGGGCGCGCCAACGCACGCCCAAATCGGACGTCAGGCTTGGGGGGGCCTCAAATGGACCATGCCGGTGCGGCCGTCGAGCGACGCAGAGGCGGAGATTGTCGGCTTGGGCACTGTGAGGACGGGGGTATATTCCATCGTCGTGCGCGCAGGCGCGCCGACGTCGTGTCCGTGACAATAATTGTGATGATGCGGGACATTCTTGTCCGAGTCCGATGGCACCTGATCGATGTCACCGGCGGTATGGACCGTGAACTCAATGCCCGCGATGCTTCCCCCCGCCAGATCGGCGGCATGGGCCATGCCGGAGAAGCTGGTCAGGACCAGCATCAGGCATGTCAGGAAAGGCAAAAAGGCTCGCACTAGCTTGCCTCTATCACGGAAGGGTTTTCATGTCATTGCACTAATTCGAACCAAGGGTCACTGAGCCGGAACCCGAGCGGGATCGGTCGCGCCCGTTCCAGGCGAACCCGACCGCAATGGCGACCGCCATCAGGAGTTGCGCCAGCACCGATTGCCAAGTGGGAAACACGCCGAGCATCGACAGCCGTGGCACGTCCGCGAGCGGTGCGATGTTGATAAGGCCGGCTTCCTGGAGCGCGGCGACGCCTTTACCCGCCAGCACGACGGTCAGGACCGCCATGAGCCAGGAGCTATAGCGGAAGAACTGCGCGATCGGCAGCTTGCGACTGTAGCGAAGCATGGCCCAAGCGATCAGGCTGAGCAGTCCAATCGCCGACCCGGCCCCCGCGAGAAGCATCCCGTTGTCACCTTGCGCCGAAAGCGCGGCATAGAACAGGATCGTCTCGAAGACCTCGCGATAAACTACGACGAACGCCAGCCCGAACAGGAACCAGCCCGACCCGCCCGAGAGCGCCCGCGACATCTTCTCGCGAATATAGCGCTGCCACTGATCGGCCTGCGCCTTGCCGTGCATCCAAATCCCGACCGAGAGCAGCACGACCGCGGCGAACAGCGAGCCAAACCCTTCCGTCAGCTCCCGGCTCGCACCGCTGATCCCGATCGCATAGGTGGCGACCGCCCAGGTGATCCCGCCCGCGATGATCGCGCTGACCCAGCCGCCATGCACGTACCGCAGCGCCTCGCCGCGCTCGGCTTTACGCAGGAACGCGATCATGGCGACGACGATGAGCAGGGCTTCGAGCCCTTCACGCAGCAGGATCGTGAACGCGCCCAGGAACGTGGACGCCTCGGTGGCGGCATCGGGCGCGAGCGCCGCTTCTGCATCATCGAAAAAGCCGCCCAGCACCGTGACCTTCTCCGCGAGATCATCGGGCGATGCGCCCCGGTCGATCGCGGCGCGGAACTCCCCCATGGCGCCCTCGATTCGGCCCATCAGCGTCGCGTCGCGCGCGGTGAGCGTTGGTTCGATCGGCTCGAACCCATCGAGATAGGCTGACAGCGCCAGCTCTTTTGCCATCCGCGCATCGCCACGCCGGGCAGCGGCCACGCTTTCGGCGAGTTTGGCGCGGGCGACCGCGAGCGAGCCGGGAGCCTGTTGCATCACCTGTTCAGGGTGGCGACGCAGGAACGCGAGCACGGCGTCAGCCTTGGCGTCGCCGATCGCCGCGCCGAGCGCGGCCGGGGTGAGTGCGACCAGGGTTTTCAGGTCCGGGATGCGACGGCGAAGGGTCGGATCGGATTTCCACAGCCGCTCGCCTTCGCGCGCCTGCGCGTCCGTGAAGGCGAAGCTCCCGGCTCGGAATGCTACCGCCCAGCGCTGATCGTTCGGCAGATCGGCGAAGCTCTGCATCGCCGTCCCGTCGATGCCCTGCGTCACCACCTGATAGAGCGCGAAGACGCTGCGCTGGCGCGCACGTTCGGCATCGGTAAAGGCGATCGGGGGTGTCGCGAGCTTGGCGGCGTCGGGGCCACGGCCGTTGCCCGTCATGCCGTGACAGGACGCGCAGGATTGTTGGAACAGGGCATGGCCGGAGACGAGGTTCGGAGCCTTATCGGGCGCGAGCGGCACCGGGTAGGCGCGCAGCAGATCGGCCGCGAGCCCGTGCGCCAGTGTTGCCACCTGTTCAGTCGATCCCTTTTCCGCGATTACCGCTTGGAGGTTGGCGGCCCGCTGAATGAGGGCTTGGCGCTCCGGCTTCGCCGGCAGGCCTTGAAGCCGTGTCGAGACCGACGCGGCAAACTCATTCATTTCGGCGTATTCCGACGCGCTCTTGATCCGACCGTTCGCGACCGCGCCTCCATAATCGACGGCCATATAGTCGAGCAGCCGCCATGCGGTTTGCACGTCGCCGGGTTCGGCGAATGCCGCAGCAGGGATCAGCAGCGCAGCGAGCGCGGCGAGCAGCCGCAGCGAGAGCATTGCCCGGATCAAGGTGAGCAGACGCACTACCGCTCTCCCAGTTCGCGCCGAGCGCCAGTGACGATTTCATAAGCGGAGTGGAGGAACAGGAGGGCGATGAGGCCGGCGACGGCGAGGTCCGGCCAGGCGCTTCCTGTCCACGCCACCAGACCGGCCGCGGCGATCACCGCGACATTGGCGAGCGCGTCGTTGCGGCTGAACAGCCAGATCGCGCGAACATTGGCGTCCCCTTCCCGGAAACGCGCAAGCACCAAGGCGGACACGACATTGATCGCGAGCGCGACAACGCCGATTGTGCCCATCAGTTCGGCATCCGGCGCGGTTGCGTTCAGGGCGCGCCAAATCGCGAAACCGATTACGCCCACGCCAAGCGCACCGAGAAACAACCCCTGCGTCAGCGCGACCTTTGCCCTCGCCCGTGCGGACCAGGCAAGCGCGAGAAGACCGATAAGGCTGATCGACCCGTCCCCGAGAAAATCGAGGGAATCCGCTTTCAGCGCTTGGCTATCGGCGATGAACCCGCCGAACAGCTCGGCGACTCCGAAGCCGAGGTTGAGCACCACGACGGTCAGCAGCGCACGGCGATAGGCCGGATCGGTTTGCGCGCGCGCGGGCTCCCCGTGGCACCCGCAGCTTTCGGTAGAAGCATTCATGCGGCCTTCCTTACCACCTCCAGTCGCTGTAGAAGCAAGCGAAATGTGCGACACGTTCGCATTAGCAAGGATGGCATGATGAAGCCGGTGATGATTGGGCAGCTCGCCAGCGAGACGTCGACAAAAGTGACGACGATCCGGTTTTATGAGTCGATCGGGTTGCTGCGCTCCGCCCCGCGCACGGCGTCGGGCCGTAGAACCTATGATGCCAGCGACATCGAGCGTTTGCACTTCATCCGCAACGGTCGCCGGCTCGGCTTTTCGGTCGACGAAATACGATCGTTGATGGGGCTGGCGCAGAACCCGGACCAGGATTGTGGTGCCGCCTCAGCTATCGCTGCTCAGCACCTCAAGGATGTTGAGGAGAGGCTGGCGCAACTCGCGGTGTTGCGGGATGAGTTGGCAATGCTCAGCCAGAGCTGCACCAAGGCGCGCATGGCCGATTGTCGGATCATGAAGGCGATCGGCAAAGGCCACCCTCAAGCCGATCAGTAATAGTCGGCTAGCCTGAGGTCGCGCACATCACCCGAGGCTATCGTCAGCTTTACGAGGGTGCCAGCAGGCCGGGAGCGCACTTGCCAGAGCTCCCCACGCGTATAGTTCGCATCGATCGAATGGCCGTTCACCGCCACGATCCGGTCGCCAACCGCCCAGCCAGCCTTTTCCGCGGGACTGTTCGCCGCCACATGAACGACGGTGAGCGCCGTTGGTGAGGCTGCGAGGCCAAGGCCGCTACGGTCCTTCAGCATCGGCAGGCGACGACGAGGACCGAGTGGCCGGAGCCACACGAATCCGGCGGTCACGTCGAACACCACGTCGAATTGAGCGATCAGCGGTAGGCCGACATTGCCAACCGTGCTGGTGGAGAGCCAAGCTCTCATCCCGAGTGTGGGGACGTTCGAGACGCCAAGCCCTTCAATGTTGATGTTCTGGGTTGTGAAAGCATCGTTGACCCGCACGCCATCGACGCCGCCGATCGCCGCGGTCGAGACGAGCTTCCCGTTCAACAGCCCTTGATCGCGGGCATAGGCCGACGAGAGCATCAGCGCGGCCGAGCTGCCAAGATCGATCATCAAGGGCACGGGAGACAGGCCCTCGACGGAGGCCCGGATGAACAGCTCCTGCTTGGCACCGCGTCCGAGCGCGACAGCGCGCCAGTCGGGGCCGGCGAGAAACGTGCCTGACTTGACGACCGCCATACGCCTGTTCGCGAAATCGAGCGCGATGCAGCTGCCCGTGAACATATCGGCACCGAGGAGAACGTCGATCGGTCGTCCGAAGGCCGCCGACACTGAACTCAGATCACCAACAACGGCAAAGGGTAAGCGACGGGTTTCGCGGGCGAGCTGTACGTCGATGTCGCGGACCAGCAGCACCGGGGCCTTGGCGCTCAGCCCGCTAATCATGCGCCGCTCACCATTGTTCAAGCCGAGCTTCGTCGCGAGCGCCGTGCTCATGATCGACGCGCCGCTGCCACTGTCGAGCACCGCCCGCGCCGGCACTCCGCGCACTTGTGCCGAAACAAGGAGGGTATCACCCGTGCCGACTTCCAGCGGCTCCCATTCGAGGTGAGCCGCGCCGAAGTTCCACGAGGCCGCAGACCGGGAAGTCTGTCGCGCGAGCGTTGGAGAACCGAGCACCAAGCCGGTTCCACAGGCCACCAGCCGCGCCACTAATGAGCGTCGAGACATACCGATTGCTTCAACACGGGCCGTCAAAAAGCCACCTCCAGCCCCCCGTCCGCAGGAGAGCAAATTGCGGTTACATGCTCTAGCAACTGGAGGAGCAAGGGTTTTTGAAGCGCCCGAAATGCTATCCTGTTCAAATGCCCTCTCGAAAATGAGCAGTTGAGGCAGGTCAGGAACCGGTCGAATAAGACCGAAGTAGGCAATTTCGCTTGCGCGACCTTGGCGAGCAGGACCCCAGTTCACGAAGAAACGTGAAGCTATCGCCTCACCCGCAGCAGCCCGCCACAGTCCCGTTTGCTTTCGCTTCCTGGATCGGAGGGCATGGGACATCGCCAAATGAGCAGAACACGCAGCAGTCGCCAGCCAGGGGCCGCAGCACCACCGCGCAATGCCGGCAATCATAGAAGAATTGGCAGGCGTTGGTGGGCATCCTTTCGGTGGCCACCCCGCCGCATTTGGGACAGGTCAGGGTTGAGGTGAGCTGCATCAGGAAAGCGCGTTCATCAGCGGCGCTTCTAGGAGGTCCCAGGCGAACGCGATAAGCGTCAGAACCGTTCCGATCGCGAGCAGGATAGGTGTCGCGCGCGAGGGCAGCGGCATTGTGCAGGACCGGTCCCCAGCACAGGACCTCCGCCGCTGCGCGTAGGCCCACCACCCAGCAGCCAAGCCGATGAGGGAGGTCGCCGTTAGCGGCCACCGTAGTGGTATCAGCGCGGCGAAGTTGCTGGACAGGCCCGCCCCCAGGCCGAGCGCCGCGAGTGCGAGGGGCAGGACGCAGCATGACGCCGCAGCTAGAACAGCGGCTAAGCTCGCAAGCGCGCCGAGGGCGGATAGCCCCGTGTCGGCGCGACGTCGTGACGTTGGTGCGCCTAGGGGTTCACGCGGGATGGTCTCTTGGTTCATCTATCGCCTCTAGCGGGTTAGCCCGTTATGCATCCTGTAGTGACTACAGGAGCAAGCAATATATGCGCGTTGAGGAAAGCATCACGATCGGCGAGCTGTCTCGCCGGACTGGCGTGAATATCGAGACGATCCGGTACTTCGAGCGCGTTGGTGTTCTCGCAACGCCACCCCGCACAAGCGGCGGGCGGCGGGTATATGGGACCGGTCACGTCCGCGCACTTGGGTTCGTCCGTCGCGCGCGCGAACTCGGCTTCTCCCCGGCCGAGGTGCGCGCGATCCTGTCTCTTGGCGGTTCTGCGCAGGCGTCATGCAGTGAGGTCCGCGAGATCGCGGCTCACCATCTAGAGCGTGTGCGCGCTAAGATGGAGGATCTGGCGCAACTAGAAAGCCTGCTGGCTGCGACCATCGACCGTTGCGAAGGCGACGGGGCGGCGAGGTGCGCCGTGATCGACTTGCTGAACCAACATTCGACTGCGTAGATGTCGCATCGCACCCCGTACTCGCGCAAACGGTCGATAACGGAGCCGATCACCATCACCACGGCACGCGGCCCTAGCCACCTATGTGGACGTTGCGCATCACGAAGCCGCTTTTCGGAAGCGCTGGCAGCCTGGCGAAATCGATGCTCAGGTCTTGGTCCGGTACGTCATAGCGCATCGCGTTGACGAGGAGGTGTGCCGCCACCTTCATGATCGCGAGGACGATCCATTCGCCGGGACAGCGATGGCCGAGATAGTGATCGCCGCCGCCCTGCGGAATGAAGTTGAAGGAGTCTTCGTCCCAAGCCCTGAAACGCTCAGGGCGAAACTCCTGGGGGTCGGCCCAGGTCGCTGCGTCGTGATTGCTCCCATAAAGGTCTAGCACCACTTGACGCCCTTCCGGAAAGGCCATCCCCTCCCACTCGAAATCTTGGCTCGCGCGCGCCACCACAGCGGGAAAGAAGGGATAGAATCGGCGGACCTCTTGGACGAAGAGCTCGGCATAGTCCGGCTGCTGAACCAAGGCCGCCCTGATCCCTGAACAGGTTTGCAGCGCGTGGGCGACGAAGGTGATGTACACTGCGATCGCGACGGTCGGGCGAAGGACATTTACCAGTTCGACCGCTGCGACGTGCGGCGAAAGAAGATCGTCGTGCCGGTCGCGATGCCAGGCTATCGCGTAAGCCGCGGTCCCCGAGCCCGAGCCGATGCTCCCGGCCCGAATGCCTTCAATGATCCGCTTCGCCCATGCGTCGACGCGACGACGGGCCAGCCGTGACCAAAGATGCCTTGGGCTCGCCGAGCCGGCGGCGTCGAACAGCGCCCGCAGCTCGCCCGCGCGGTTGCCGGCTTCATCGTCCGGAAGAGGAACTCCCGCCCAAGCGCATACCGCTCGCGTCAGCGGCTCATGCAACTCGTCATAGAAGACGATCTCTCCTTTGCGCGTCCAGCCCGGCACCGCCCTGCGCCACTCGGCCTCGAACAATTGCGCCAGCGCCCGCACGCGCTCTGGTGTCATCAGGCCCATGAACATCTGCTTGCGGTGCCGATGGGTCTCGCCGTCCAGACCCTGAACGCCGCCTTGGCCCAGCAGTGTCTTCTGAATAGCGACCGGCATGGCACCTTCGCGCTCGAAGCGGGTCGTATCGTAGAAGATTTCGGCGGCCTTGGCCCCCTTAAGGCAGTTGGTCTTTTTCAGCAGGAAACGGGATTCAAAAGCGTTTGCGCCTAGGCGCTGGCACTGCCTGGAGATGAACCGATAGGGATCGGCGAGGAGAGAAAGGGTTTCGTCCGGGCCTTTCGTGTGTGGTGTCTTAGGCATGACCGGTCCGGTGATTGTTGGGTCTCCTTTGATTAACTCGGAGGAATATCACGGGTTGCAGGCTCACGACAGGTGACGAACGAGGACGATCAGGGCGGAGCAGGCGCGGCCGAGGCGTTCGAGGCCATGCGCGGCGAGCTGGCGCTGCGCCGTGGAGGGCTTGGCGGCCGAGCGCGGCGATCGACATACCCGACCATACCGA
The DNA here is from genome assembly GCF_022346685.1 of Sphingomonas sp. ACRSK. NCBI lineage: Bacteria > Pseudomonadati > Pseudomonadota > Alphaproteobacteria > Sphingomonadales > Sphingomonadaceae > Sphingomonas > Sphingomonas sp. ACRSK. Next base: position 21,187 of record NZ_JAKRNR010000003.1, read on the forward strand.
GACGCTTGGCGTGCTCCAGCAGAACGTGAACACGGCAGGCGAGAACGTCGCGCGCATCGGCCAATTCCTGAAAGCGGCCCCGGCGCTGGCGATGACGCCGGAGCAGATGGCGCAGCGCATCGCCGCGGCGGGCAGCGCCGCCCGGCGCGAGGATCAGGCGGCGCTCGCCAAGGCGGGCGAGGACAAGGCCCGCATCATGGCCGATCTTCGCGCCATCGCCGGGTCCGCATGGACACGCGCCGACCAGAAGAATCGGCAGCTATGGTTTGCCCTGGGTGGGGTGGCGGCCGGCATCCTCGCATGGGCGATCGTGCCGGGCCTGGTCGCGCGCGAGATCGCACCGGCGAGCTGGCAATGGCCCGAGCGCATGGCGGCGCGGACGCTCGACTTGCCCCGCTGGGAAGCCGGGCAGCGTATGATCCAGAGCGCCAGTCCCACCGCGTTCCGCGCCATCGTCGGGGCCGACAGGATCGTGACGGCCAACCGCGCGGCGATCGAGGGGTGCGGCAAAGCCGCAGCGCGAAACGCGTGAAACGGTGCGACGCACGATCACGCTCAAGTGGAGTAAAAGTTAGCCGCGCAAGTTATTCAGCCAAGCGTTCGATGATCGGACAATCAGGCCGATCATCGCCATGACAGGCTTGGGCGAGCCCGGTAAGCGAGCGGCGCATGGCGTCCAAGACGCGGACCTTGCGGCCCAGTTCGGCAGCGCGGGCTTCCGCCAGCGTCTTCACTTCCGCGCTCGACCGATCGCGATCCGACCACAGCCCCAGCAGCGTGCGGATTTCCTCGATCGGGAACCCCAGGTCGCGCGCGTTGGCGATAAATCGCAGCCGATGAACGTCAGCGTCGGCGTAGTCCCGGTAGTTCCCGCGCCGTGGCGGCGCGGGCACCAAACCAATCTTTTCATAGTGGCGGATCATGCGTTGGGAGACGCCGCTGGCGTCCGACGCCGCTCCGATGTTCACAGCTTTACCGCGTTGAGCCGCAGTGCGTTCAGGACCACGGTGAAGGACGAGAGCGCCATCGCTGCACCGGCCAGCATCGGCGACAGCAGGATACCGGCAACCGGGTAAAGCACGCCGGCCGCAACCGGCACGCCGATTCCGTTGAACAAGAACGAGAAGAACAGGTTTTGGCGGATATTTCGCATCGTCGCGCGAGCGAGCTTGCGGGCGCGCACGATCGCCGAGAGATCGCCGCGCGTGAGCGTCATGCCGGCGCTTTCGATCGCCACGTCTGTTCCCGTTCCCATCGCCAAGCCGACATCCGCGGCGGCGAGCGCCGGGGCGTCGTTGATCCCATCGCCCGCCATTGCGACCCTTGCGCCGCTCGCTTTCAGCTCGCCGATGATACGCGCCTTGTCTTCCGGCAGCAGATCGGCGCGCACGTCATCAAGACCGCCCACGGCGCGCGCGACAGCATCGGCCGTCCCACGATTGTCGCCGGTGAGCATGACGACCCGCAGGCCCTCCTTGCGAAGCGCGGCAATAGCGTCGCGCGCCGATGCGCGCACCGGATCGGCGACTGCGAGCAGACCGGCGAGCGCCCAGTCGATCGCGACGAGGATGATGCCCGCGCCTTCGCCACGGTGACGATCGGCCGCGGCGTCGACCGGCTTGAGATCAGCGCCGATCCGGCTCATTTGCACCGCATTGCCAATCACGACCGAGCGGCCGCCCACCGTGGCGCTGACACCCAGCCCGGTTTGCGAGGCAAAGTCCGCGACTGTGCCGAGCTGCAATCCTCGTTCTTTGGCGGCAACGACGATTGCGTGCGCGAGCGGATGTTCGGATTGGCCTTCGACGGCCGCGGCAAGCGCGAGCATGTCGTTCTCTCCGACCGCGCTGACCGTCTCGACCGCGATCAGCTTGGGCTTGCCTTCCGTGAGCGTACCCGTCTTGTCGATGACAAGGGTATCGACCTTTTCCAGCCCCTGTAAGGCTTCCGCGTTCTTCACCAGCACGCCGGCCTGAGCGCCGCGTCCCGTGCCGACCATGATCGACATGGGCGTGGCGAGCCCGAGCGCGCACGGGCAGGCGATCACCAGCACTGCGATGGCGTTAAGCAGGGCATGGCCCATGCGCGGCTCAGGGCCGACCAGCGACCAAGTGATGAAGGTCGCAATCGAGATCAGCACGACGAGCGGCACGAACCATCCTGAAACCCGATCGGCGACCGCCTGTATCGGGGCGCGGCTTCGCTGCGCTTCCGCGACCATGCGGACGATACGCGCGAGCATCGTGTCCGAACCAACCGCGCGGGCTTCCATCACCAGGCTGCCCGTCCCGTTGACGGTGCCCCCGGTAACGATCGCCTCGACTTCCTTGAGGACCGGCGCGGGTTCGCCGGTGAGCATGGCTTCGTCGACCGACGAACGACCCTCGACCACGACGCCATCGACCGGGATGGCTTCACCGGGGCGGACCCGCAGCCGGTCACCGGTTGCCACGTCGGCAAGCCCGACTTCTTCTTCAGAACCGTCAGGCTGCAAGCGTCGCGCCGTCTTGGGGGCGAGATCCATGAGAGCGCGGATCGCGCGCCCTGTCGCCGCCCTAGCGCGCAGTTCGAGCACTTGCCCGAGCAGCACCAGTGTCACCACGACGCCGGCCGCCTCGTAATAGACGGGAACCATGCTCCCATGCGTGCGGAAGGTCGCTGGGAAGATGCCCGGCGCGAGCGTCGCGACCACGCTATAGAGGAAGGCGGCACCTACGCCGATCGCGATCAGTGTGAACATATTGAGATGGCGGGTACGAAGCGATGTCCACCCCCGCTCGAAAAACGGCCAGCCCGCCCACAGCACGATCGGCGCGGTGAGTGCGAGCTGGACCCAAGGCGAGGCCGCAGGGCTAACCACATGCAGGCCTAACATTTCCGCGAACATCGAGACGACGAGCAGCGGGATCGTGAGCGCGCCCGCCACCCACAGTCGGCGCGTGAAGTCGACCAGCTCAGGGTTGGGAGTATCGTCGAGCGACGGTTCTTCGGGTTCGAGCGCCATGCCGCAGATTGGGCAAGTTCCCGGCCCTTCCTGGCGAATTTGCGGGTGCATCGGGCACGTCCACATCGCCCCCGGCGTCGCCATCGGCTCCGGTTTCGGCTTATCGCTCAGATAGGCGTCAGGATTGGCGACAAACTTGCTCCGGCACCCTGCGCTACAGAAATGATAGGCATGACCAGCGTGCTCGGCATGGTGTGTCGTTTTTGCGGGATCGACCGTCATGCCGCACACCGCGTCGATCACTGCTGCTGCGGCATCGTTGTCCTTACTGCCCGAGCAGCAGCCGCCCGCTTCGGTGTGATGATGTTCGTGCTCGATCTTTGCGGGAGCGGCCGAGCCGCCCCCGCAACAGGATGAGGGCGTGGAGACCGATTCAGGCGCAGGCTTCGAACAGCCGCAACCCCCGGCTTGGGAATGGGAATGAGGGTCGTTCATGGCAAGACTCCTTCGACCCGAGAGCATGTAGGGTATGACACCGTGTTAGGGTCAAGGCCCTGTCGGCACCGCTGGCGTGTATGTTGAATCTACGCGCGGGAGCGGCGTTGCCCTCATATTGCGGGGGCCAGCTCTACACCCTCGACGCCATAAGGGCCGCAGCTTAGGTCTATTACTAGCTCGCCAAACGCGGGCCGGGGGCAATCGGGGACATATGGCAGCGCAGATCGACAGTCTTTCTACTGGCACCGACCATGACGGCCTGGTGCGCCGCTTAATTGCCCGCTGGCGTGACGATCAGGGCGCGACCTATCGGAGCTGGTTTCTTTGGGACGAGCGGTTGAAGAACTTCCGATCAATCCGGCGCGGCATCACCCAGGTTGTCGGCGAGATCGAGCGCGGCACGTTCGGCGTCGCCTACCGCGGATCGTCGCTCGAAACCGTCGTCCATTCCGTCGCCGAGCAGCGGCAAATCTTCAAGGGCGCGGACCATGCGTTCCTCTGGAAGCCGAAGCTCCGCATCCCCGACATTTACGAGAGCCCCGACAATCAGCGCGCGTTCGGCCGCTTGCTCGACGCCTGTTCCTGTTGCGACACGGCCGAGGAGATCATCAGCCATATCCACGCGATCGACCGTTTGAAGATCAAGGGGCTGGGTCCGGCGGTCGCCAACCTCCTCTACTTCCTTCACCCGACGCTGGTGCCGCCCTTCAACACCGCAATCGTTAAGGGCTACAACGCGCTGACGGGGGCGAATGTGAAGCTCGGGAGCTGGGAGCATTTTCTGGCGATGCGGACCGGCATCCTCGATCTCAACGACCGCTTCCGCGAGCTGCTATCGAATGATTTAGGCGCGATCGGCGGTCTGTTGTTCGACATCGGCTCCGATCGCTATCCGGCTCCGCCCCTCGACGTGAGCGGCGCGACGCTGGCGAGCTGGGGGCAGCGGCTTGAGGCGGCGCGCGAGGAAGCGCGCACGCTCAGCAAGGCCGCTCAGCGCGAGGGCGAGAACGAGCGCACCCATACCGAAATCCAGGCATGGCTTCGCGATCTAGGGTTGGCGCTCGGCTATGACGTATGGATCGCCGCGAACGACCGCAGCCGCGCCTTCGACGGATCACCCTTGGGCGCAGGATGCCTTGAGCGCCTGCCCGACACGATCGCGACGTCGAAGGGCGCTGACTCGATCCGGCTGATCGACGTGCTGTGGCTTGAGAAGGCCGGCGATCATGTCGCCGCGGCGTTCGAGGTGGAGCATTCGACCTCGATCTATTCGGGCATCGTCAGGATGCTCGACCTGGCCTTGAGCGGTGGCGACCTTCACGCGACCGCGGGGCTGTTCCTTGTCGCGCCCGACGCGCGCGAGACGGACGTTCGCGCGCAGTTGCAGCGGCCCGCGTTCAGCCGCGTAGCCGACCTCGACATATCCTACCTGCCCTATGGCGAGCTGGAGAAGAACCGGGAGGCCATCGCGCGGTTCGGATCGGGACTGAAAGCGATCAAGGCCGTTTCCAGCAAGCTCGCCTAGCCCGCTCCGCGCAAGGGATGATCCGGAGAGCCGCGTATCCTCTAGCATGTAGAGGAGTGCTGCCGTGACGATGCCATCCCCGGCCCCCTGGCTCGACGCCGTGCTGATCGGGTGGTTCGTGCTGACCGCCCTTTCGGTCGCTTACGTCGCGTGGGATGCCTTCACCCGCAACCCCGAGCTGCGCGTGATGAAATGGGGGTGGCTGTTGGTCACGCTCTATGGTGGCCCGATCATGGCCGCGGCCTATGTCCTGTCCTGCCAGGAGCCGGCGAACGAGCGGCACGAGGATTTCGTTCGACCGCTCTGGAAGCAGGCGTTCGGCTCGGCCATCCATTGCATGGCGGGCGATGCAACCGGCGTCATCGCCGCAGCCGCGATCACCACGGCGCTCGGCCTGCCGATGTGGCAGGACGTGATCGCGGAATATGTGTTCGGCTTCGCGTTCGGACTGCTGATTTTCCAGGCGCTTTTCATGCGCGACATGGCGGGCGGTTCCTATTGGGGCGCGCTTCGCATGTCGTTCATCCCCGAATGGCTGTCGATGAATGCCGTCATGGCCGGCATGATCCCGACGATGGTGGTGTTGATGAGCCGCGACATGGCCGCGATGCACGCCAGCTCGCTCCGCTTTTGGGGCGTCATGTCGCTGGCGACACTCGTCGGGTTCGCAGTCGCCTATCCGATCAACCTTTGGCTGGTTGGCGTGCGCTTGAAGCACGGCATGGGCACGGTGCGCGCGCTGGGGCATGGCGGACACGAAGTCGGCGCGGACCGGCAATCGGCCACGCCGATGCCGGACATGGGACACGACGCAATGGCAGGGATGAGCGGCATGGCGGCCGGCGCGCGCGTGACCGGACCTCAGATCGCCGCGATGACAGTGTTGACGCTCATCATGCTTGGCGCGGGCATCATCGTTGCGACGCTGTTCGGTCGGTGGGCCATGTAACTTGCCGCGAACGACGGAGATCGCGGCAAGGGGTGATCGCGCGGCGCGCGTATCTAGGAATAGGCGGGGGCTCATACGGAGATAATGCGATGCACCAGATCGACCCCGGCATGAAGGCGTGCATGGACGCCTGCCACGAATGCCATGTGACCTGTCTTCACATGGCGATGAACCATTGCCTCGAAATGGGCGGCCAGCACGCCGCGCCCGAGCATATGAAGATCATGGCCGACTGCGCGCAAATTTGCGCGGTTGCGATCGACTTCATGGCGCGCAAGTCCGCCCACCATCAGCATATCTGCCGCGAGTGTGCCGAGATCTGCCGGGCTTGCGCAGCGAGCTGCGAGGCCCTGGGCGGCATGGAGGATTGCGTGGCAGCGTGCCGGAAGTGCGCCGATTCCTGCGATCGGATGGCGGCATAGCGGGGCTTGCGCGGGCGGTCGCCCGCCCGCGCAGCTATCTGCATATCAACGGCCCATGCTCGCGATCACAGCGAACAGCTCGGCCGTGAACTTGGTCAGGAGCTCGGTCGCTGCGCTCCCGAAAATCACCAAACATACGCCTAGCGCGATCAGCTTAGGCACGAAGCTCAGCGTCTGTTCGCTAATCGACGTCGCCGCCTGGATGATGCTGATTATCAGCCCGACGATCATCATCGGCACGAGCAGCACCACGCAGATCAGGCCGGCCACGGCCAGCATCCTCCCCGTCTCGTCGAGCAGGATCGACTGATCCATCAGGCGCGGCCCCGTGAACGGCCGGGGACCGCGAGGGCTCCCCGGCCGCGCATCACATCGCCGATGCAGGCGGCGCGAGCGTCCCGAGCCAGGCGATCAGCCCGAGAACCGCGATGACACAGGCGGTTTCGATCGCCAGACTTGTCCGCAGCGCGCCGAGGGCGCCCTTGTGATCGTCCGCTGCGATCGACCGCTCGAATGCCGGCGTGAGCCGGAAGCGGTTGAGCGAGGCGAGCCCTAGCATGGCGACGAACAGCGCCAGCTTTGCGATCAGGAGCTGACCATAGAGCGTCGCAGGAAGCGTGGCGAGGTTGCCGATCCCGACCAGCATCCAGCCGTTGACCAGGCCGGTGACGAGGATCGTGCCGACCACAACCGTCCCGATCGCGCCGAACCCGTGCAGCGCGCGGTGCGTCAGCCCCAGATGCGCCGCGTCTACGCGCGCCGCGGGTCGGGAGACGAGCAGGAGCAGCCCCAGTAGTGCGCCAACCCAAGCGCCCGAGGCGATCAGATGGAGAATGTCGACGATGAGGTGGACCCAGCCCATCACGGCTTCGTCCATCGCGCCGTGTCCGGTCCACGCCAGCGTTGCGAGTGCCACGGCCGAGCAGAGCGCGACGATGCTCAGCCAGATGCCGCGCCCGCCCGCGACCAGCGCTGCCAGCGCCGCGAGGGCCACCATGACCATGCGCAGCTTCCATGCTGCTCCGATCGCAGAGCCGGTGAGCAGCGCGCCGACTGCTTCACGGTCGATCGGCCAGGCCGGCGTTCCGGCCATTGAGGAGGCCATCAGCACGACCCAGGCGCCTGAAAACAACAGGCTCAGGCCAGCGCTGGCGATGAACCAGGGACGCAGCGCGAGCGCGTCGCCGCGCTCGCGCGCCCGCAGCCCATAAAGGCTGAATGCGGCAAGGCCGAACAGCGCAGCCAGCGTCACGTAGAGCGCGAAGCGGACGCCGATAAGCGACCAGTCCCCCATCGCCTCACTTCACCGCGAAGACGTAGGTTCCTGCGACCTTGTGGGTGTCGGTCGAGACGACATTCCACGCGACGCTATACCGACCCGATGGGAGCGGCGATTTCGGGGTGATGACGAGGGTCCGGCCATCGGACGAGAGCGCGGAGGCGCTGGCCATCTTCATGGCTGCCATGCCGGGCATCGCTGCCATCGTGAGATCGGCCTTGGAGAAGGCTGGCATCAGCTTCTCGCTGAAATGAAGTTCGATACGAGCGGGCTTCGCGACCGTCGCATTGGCGGCCGGCGATGCCGACACCAGCTTAGGATGGGCGTTCGCCGTTCCGGCGAACATGACGAGAGCGGCAGCAGCAGTCAGAACGGATAGGCGGCGCATAGGGGGCCTTTCGACAGGAGGGTTCCTGTCCTTCATTACGCGCCCCGATCGACCACCCCTCACGGATGGATTTGAGGGATGGGCGCGTCGCTTGCGTAATCCATGCTAGAGGGGTGGAGTGAACGACATGGACCTCGACGCAGTAATGATGAGGCTGGCGCAAGCACCCGTGCCCGCGAGCCTTGATGGCATGGAAGATCGCGTGCTGGCGCGGGTCGCCGCACGTCCAGCGGCGCGCGCCGGCTTAGGCGTTGGGGCAATGACGATCGCTGCGGCGCTCGTCATGGGCATCTTCGGTGCCGGTGTGCCCGCGAAGGAAGCCAGCGCGGCTTCGCTATCGCCCTTGGGGCCGGTGTCGCCGCTCGCGCCCTCCACGCTGCTCGTCGGCGTGCAATGAGCGGCCGCATCCGCCTTCTGCTTGGCATTGTCGCGTGCTTCATCGCCGCGATCATCGGTGTGTTCGTGGGGCGGGCGCTACTTCCGCCACGTGCCCAGCCCGGCTCGGAGCTGCACGACGTGCTGCATCATAAGCTGGCGCTGGACGCCAACCAGGAAGCGCGACTTGAAGTGCTGGAGCAGCGTTTCGCCGTGCAGCGGCGCGCATTCGAGCTGGAATTGCGGGCGAACAATGCCCGGCTCGCTGAAGCGATCGAGGCCGAGCATGGCAACGGGCCGCGCGTCGCCGCAGCGGTCGACCAGAGCCACGCCGTCATGGGCGAGCTCCAGAAAGCGACGCTGGCGCACATCTTCGCCATGCGCCAGCTCTTGCGGCCCAATCAGACCGGCCAGTTCGATCAGGCCGTGGTGAAGGCGCTCACCGACGACGCACGTTGAGGTTCGGCGCGTGAGCCTCGACTGGACCACGCTTACGGACGGCGAGCTGGCGACCCTCAGCATCGCCGGGCGCGAAGCCGCCTTCGCCGAGATCATGCGCCGCCATCGGCAGTCAATCTTCCGCATGGTGCGCGCGTGCGTCGGCGAGGCCGACGAGGCGCTGGACCTTCTGCAGGAGACCTTCGTCGCGGCGCATCAGGCCCTGCCCCGCTACGACGGCGATCGATCGATGCGCGCGTGGCTATCGACGATCGCGATCAACAAGTGCCGCGATTGGGGGCGCAAGCGCACCGTGCGGCGCTTTCTGGCGTTCGCCGCACCGATCGGCGCGGAAGCCGAAGCCATTGCAGACGACCAGGTGGCGATCGACGACGCGACGGGCGACCGACAGGAACTCGACCGCGTGACGCGCGCCATTGCGGGCTTGCCGACCGCATTGAAGGAATCCTTGGTGCTGCGCACGATCGAGGGGTTGAGCCAGGCTGAAACCGCGGCAGTGTTGTCGATCAGCGAAAAGGCGGTAGAAACCCGCCTCTATCGCGCGCGATCGAAGTTGCTGGAGCGATTGGGCGGGCGCTGAGGGATAGCGCCCTGAGCTGCGTATCAAGGCTAGAGGGACACTCCCGTTCGAGAGCCTTGAGGACCGTATGAGCCGCACTATCGATCGCCGCCAGATGCTTCGCGGCGCCGCCCTTGCTGGCGGTGGCATGGCGCTGACCGCCTATATGCCCGCGTGGGCGCAGCCTGTCTCGGGCGGGATCGTCAAACCGCTGCCGACCGTCTCGGGCACTGACATCGCGCTGACGATCGACAGTTTCAGACTTCCCGTCGACGGCAAGTCGACGCCCGCAATCGGCGTCAACGGCACGGTGCCGGCCCCTCTCATTCGCTTGAAGGAGGGGCAAAAGGTCCGCCTCTCCGTCACCAACAATCTCGACGAGGACAGTTCGATCCACTGGCATGGGCTGCTCGTGCCGTTCGCGATGGACGGCGTGCCCGGCATCAGCTTCCCCGGCATCAAGGCGCGCTCGACCTTCATCTACGAGTTCCCGATCATCCAGTCGGGCACCTACTGGTATCACAGCCATTCCGGCGAGCAGGAGCAGGGCGGACTTTACGGGCCGATCGTGATCGACCCGGCCGGTGCCGATCCGATCGCGTTCGACCGCGAGCATGTGATCGTGCTGTCCGACCACAGCCAGATGACCGGCGAGCAGATTTTCCGGAAGCTGAAGCAGATGGGCGGCGCCTATTTCAACTATCAGCGGCCGACCCTCGCGGGCTTGCTCGCGGGTCGGGAAATGCCGCTCAAGGACCGGATCGAGTGGGGAAAGATGCGAATGGACCCCGCCGACATCGCCGACGTCACCGGCTCGACCTATACCTTCCTGGTCAACGGCTACGGGCCGTATGACAACTGGACGGGGCTGTTCAAGCCGGGCGAGCGGGTCCGCTTGCGGATCATCAACGCCGCGGCGCAGACCAACTTCAACGTCCGCATCCCCGACCTGCCGATGACCGTCGTGCAGGCCGATGGGCAGAATGTCCGTCCGGTGAAGATCGACGAGTTCCAGATCGGCGTTGCCGAGACGTTCGACGTGATCGTGACGCCCGAGGACCGGGCCTACAGCTTCGTCTCCGAGGCTATCGATCGCTCCGGCATGGGCCGGGCGACGCTCGCCCCGCGTGAGGGGATGGTCGCCCCGGTCCCGCCGCTTCGTCCGCGCACGCTGCTGACCATGACCGATATGGGCATGGACATGGGGAGCATGGGCGGGATGCAGGGCATGTCCGGCATGAAGGACGAGAGCCCGGTCGCCACGCGCGGGCCGGACCCCACCTTGATGCAGAACGCCTCGCGCAATCTTTGGAAGCTGACGGGCTGGAAGGGGCCGACCGATCACGGGACGGTCGCGGCAGGCGCAGCGATGGCGGGCATGTCCGGCATGTCGGGCATGGACCACAGCCAGATGGGCGGCGCTGTAATGCCCGGGATGGACCATAGCCAAATGGCAGCGGGCGGTGCTGGCATGGCCGGCATGGACCATAGTGCCATGTCGGGCGGATCGGGCCAGGCTGGCGGCATGGCCGGGATGGACCACGGGTCGGGTGGCGGCATGAACATGAACATGCGCGACCCGAAGAATGCGCCGGGCGTGAAGATGGGGCCGGGCGTGCAGACCATCTCCCCGATGCCGAAGGACCGTAGCGGTGAACCGCCCCAGGGTCTGGGGGGCCTGGATCACCGCGTCCTCACCTATCGCGACCTCGTTTCGCTCGCGCCCAACCCCGACGTGCGCGCGCCGTCGCGTCAGTTCGAGATCCATCTGACCGGTAACATGGAGCGCTACATGTGGGGCTTCGACGGGCAGAAGCTGAGCGATCCCGCCGACCCCATCCCGTTCCGCAAAGGCGAGCGGGCGCGGGTGACGTTGGTCAACGATACGATGATGCCGCACCCCATCCATCTCCACGGCCATTTCTTCGAGCTGGTGACGGGGCACGGCAATCATGCGCCGCGCAAGCACACCGTCAACGTGCCGCCTGGAGGCAAGATGACCTTTGATCTGACCGCCGATGCACCCGGCGATTGGGCGTTCCACTGTCACAATCTCTACCACATGACCGCAGGCATGATGCGCGTCGTCACCGTTCGCCCGTTCGCGGGAGAGGCGGCATGAACCGGCTGACCGCGGCGCTCGCCGCCACCACCATGCTCGGCATCGCCGGTCCTGTCGCCGCTCAGTCGATGCAGGGCATGGATCATTCGGCAATGCCGGGCATGACCATGCCGATGCCTGCGAAAAAGAAGCCGGTGGTGAAGCCCACGGCCAAAGGCAAGCCGGCCAAGACTAGGTCAGCTCCTGCGAGGCGACCATCAGCTTCGACGACGAAACGCCGCGCCGCGCCAACGGCCGGCATGAATGGTATGGATCACGGGACCATGCCGGGCATGGATCACTCGTCTATGCCCGGCATGGACCATGCGGCTCCGCAGGGCTCACAGCAGGGCATGGAAGCCATGCCGGGGATGCAGATGCCCGGAAACGGCCAAACGGTCCCTCAGGGCTCCCAGCAGCCGATGCAGGGCATGGACCATTCGGCGATGCCGGGGATGACCATGCCAGCCGACCAGCACAGCGGCCACGACATGCAGGGCATGTCGGGAATGGCCGGAATGCCAGGCATGGCGGCCGATGGGGTGCAGCAGACTGGCACCGCGCTTCCCGCAGGAAACGCCCCCGCCCCGCCCCTGCCGACCGACCATGCGGCCGACAGCGTTTACGGCGCGGACGCGATGGCGATGGGTCGCCATCACCTTCAGCAGCATCACGGCGGTCAAAACTTCAGCCAGGTGCTATTGAACCTCGCTGAGTATCAATTCCGCAACGGTCGTGACGGCTATCGCTGGGATGGCGAGGCGTGGTTCGGGGGTGACATCAACCGCCTCTTCATCAAGTCTGAGGGCGAGGGAGCCTTCCGCGAGGGCATCGAGAGCGCCGAGGTGCAGGCGCTCTATAGCCGGACCATTGGCCCTTATTTCAATCTACAAGCGGGTGTCCGCCAGGATTTGGGGCCGTCCCCGAAACGCACCTATGCGACCGTCGGGCTGGAGGGGCTGGCACCGGGCTTCTTCGAGCTAGAGGGCGCGGTATTCCTGTCCAACAAGGGCGACCTGCTAGGGCGGCTTGAGGGCTATTACGACCAGCGCATCACCCAGCGGCTGATCCTGCAACCGCGCGCCGAGCTCAATTTCGCTGCGCAGGACGTGCCGGAAAACCGGATCGGATCGGGCCTATCCAACGCCGAGCTTGGATTGCGGCTGCGTTATGAGATCCGGCGCGAGTTCGCCCCCTATGTCGGCGTGTCATGGGATCGCCGCTTCGGCGACACCGCCCGCTACGCGCGCGCCGATGGGGATCGCGCAACGTCCAAGAGCATCGTCGCCGGCGTTCGTGTCTGGTTCTGATCGATGGAGGAACAGATGGCTCAAGACGGCAGGCGCTCGATAAGGCAGCACTTCCCGAGCCTGCCGTTCGTAGGCGCCCTGGCGATCGTCCTGGCGCTGGGCGCAGCCGCGTTTATCTACCTTGGCGTGTATAACATCGCGGCCGACGAACCGCACACGCCGGCGGTCTATTCAATGCTCGAACGCCTGCGCGATCGGTCGATTGAGGCACGCGCGCGCGGCATAACACCCCCGGCCGATCTGGCATCGGCGCAGCGCGTGTCAGTCGGCGCGGGCCTTTACGGAGAAATGTGTTCCGGTTGCCATCTCGGCCCCGGCGTCGAGAAATCCGAGATGAGCCAGGGCCTCTATCCACAGGCGCCGGAACTCGCGCGCGCTCAAGATCTCACCCCCGCCCAGCAATTCTGGATCATCAAGCACGGGGTGAAGCTCAGCGCCATGCCGGCATGGGGCAAGACGCATCCCGACCCCCTAATTTGGAATATGGTCGCGTTCGTCCGCAAGCTCCCCGGCATGACGCCCGAACAGTATAAGGCACTGGTCGCGAGCGCCCCGGCCGATCACGACGAGATGATGAAGGACATGCCGGGTATGAAGTGACCCCGGCGACGAGGTTGAGGGAGGAGTGGTTCTGAAAAGCGCGAAACTGAGGCTGCATCTACTCGCGAGCCGCACGCACAAATGGCTCGCGATCATCATCGGCGCGCAGCTCCTGCTATGGTTCGCAAGCGGCGCCCTGATGAGCTTCCTGCCGATCGATCGGGTGCATGGCGATCACCTCGTTGACCGCAAAGCCGCGGCGCCCCTTCCCCGCGGCAGCACGTTCGCCCCACCATCGGCGATCGTAGGCGCAGCAGATGCGCCCATCGAGGCCATCACCTATCGCATGTGGCTTGGCCGCCCGGTCGCCGAGGTCGCGACAGCCAAGGGAACGCGCCTGTTCGACGCCGCGACGGGCCAAGCGCTGCCAGCACCAACGGCTCGTGAGGCCGAGGAGATCGCGCGTTTGGCATGGCGTGGCGGTGCTCGACCAGCGGCGAAGGTAGAGCGGATCGAGCGCGCCAGCCCCGAATATCGCGGCACGCTCCCCGCCTGGCGCGTCGCGTTCGCCGACCTCGATTCCACCCGCGTCTTTGTCGCGGCCGACACCGGTCGGATCTCGGCTGTCCGAACCGGCACTTGGCGGCTCTACGACTTCTTCTGGGGCCTTCACATCATGGATTGGACGAATCACGAGAACTTCAACACGCCCTGGCTGCTCGCCTTCGCGATCGGTGGGCTTGCGCTTTGGTTAGGGGGGGCAGTGCTTCTCTACATGCGATGGCCCAAAACGCGGCGTCGCAACATCGTGATCGAGGCATAATATACGCGGCTCAGGAGCGTAGCCCTCGGAAATAAAGTCCTGTTTCCTGACAATTTCTCGCGCGTTCTAGCACCCCGGGTGAGGGATAGCCGCCTCGCACGCGTAGAAGTCTTAGAACCCAGGGAGATCAATAATGCGCTTCGCACCAACATTCGCAGCTTTGGCGCTGCTCGCCACGCCCGCCCTCGCGCAGCAGAGCGGCGGAATGCAGGGCATGAACCACGGTCAGATGGCCGGCATGAACCACGACGACATGGCGGGCATGATGGCCGGCAATCCCTACGGCCAGGCCGAGATGGACATGCATCAGAAGATGATGGCGGCCAAGCAGGGCGACGCGGCCGAAATGTGGACGCGCAAGATGATCGAGCATCACCGAGGCGCCATCGCCATGTCGCGCGTTGCGGTGCGTGACGCGCGCGACGCCGAGACCAAGCGCATGGCGCAGATGACGATCACGAAACAGGAAAAGGATATTGCCGAGCTGCAGGCGTGGCTCAGCAAGCACGGCAAGCGCCCGCAATAAGGGAGCGCTGCCCCGCCCTGTCGATCCCCCTACCCCCCGGCAGGGCGGGGATTTCCTTTTAGGAGCTGATGATGAAGAATGGTGTTCGTGGCGCCGTCGCCGCCTTGCTAATGACCATCCCAGCGGTCGCATCGGCCGCGGCCGACATCGCCATGCACCGCGATCCGGGTTGCGGCTGTTGCGAGAAATGGGCGGCGCAGGTGCGTCAGCAGTTCGGCCGCAAGGTCCAGATCATCGACGATGATCGCCGTGAGGTGCTGCAGCGTAAGATCGGCCTGCCCGCTGACCTCGCGTCCTGCCATACCGCGATCATCGACGGCATGGCGTTTGAGGGACATGTCCCGATCGCGGACATGAAGCGCGCGCTGGCCCAGCATCCTAAAGGCGTGCGCGGCTTGGCCGTGGCCGGAATGCCGATGGGCTCACCGGGCATGGAGGTGCCCGGCATGAGAACCCAGCCCTATGACGTCATTGCGTTCGGTGCCGCTGGCCGGCGTGTCTTTGCTAGCCACGGCGCCTAAACGACAGGTTGTCTTGTGAGCGGCAAATCTTCCCCGGCGCTTCATGCCGGCACTACGGCACCCGGCAAACCACCCGTATTGACCTCGGCGTTGACAATTGGGATAGTATCCGGGTGTTGAAAGCTCGTCTTTCTCTCTTGCTTCTTGTTGGAGCGTTGCTTGGCCTTTTGGGCCAAGGAATTGCGTATGCGGCCGGCCCATCGCTCTCACCCAAGATGGCGATGAGCCATGTCACCCCATCCCGCATGGATTGCGCGGGTATGGCGACCCCGGATCCGTCATCGGAACACCCATGCAAAGGACTGACGCTGGCGTGTATCGCCCAAATGGGATGCGTTGTTCCCATGACGTTTGAGAAGCCGGCAAGAGTGCTGAAGCGCTCGATCGCATCTCAAATCGTTATCTGGCCTGCCAGCCGGGCACTTGCCGGCCTCAACGTCGCTCCCGAGCCCGAACCGCCTACCGTTTGATCGAGTCAAGCCGTGTCAGGCTGCAGCCGTTCGCCGGTTGCGGCTCTGCCGATTTTAAATCTCGATCAAATTGGAAAGTGACATGAAAACGTTCATCTTGGCGGTATTTGCCGCTAGCCTCGCCGCGTCGGCAGCGACGGCGGCCACATCTGAAAATAAAAGCAATGGTCATTGGGAGTGGCGTTCCAATTACCAGCCGGGCCCGCGGGCGCCGCTTCAAGCCCCACGTCGCGTATGGGTTACGGACGTTCCCCAGTCGAGCGCCTGCGTGTGCCCGATGATGGAACGCGGTCGCGACGCCTGCATGTCAATGAAGGGCGGCCAGTCAACTTAAGCTGGCGAGCCTGAACAGGTGCCGGGCTCCGATCAACCATTTGGAGCCCGGCCATCATTATGACATGAAGGGACTAGAGGGATGCGCGCATCCATGATGCTCGCGGTCGCCGCGCTCACGACGAGCGCCGCGCACGCGCAGACACTTACCTATGACCAAGCGCTGCGCGATGCGGTTGCCAACGCCCCGGGAGCGGTTGCCGGTCGCGCGGGGGTCAGCGCCGCCCAAGCCGATGCACGTGCGGCGGGAAGCCTTCCGGACCCCCGTGTGTCGATCGGAATCGAGAATTATCCTGTCTCTGGGCCACCCGCCTTCTCCCTATCCAGAGACGACATGACGATGGGGCGTGTCGGTTTCCAACAGGACCTACCCAACCTTGCCAAGCGTCATGCCGCGCAAGCGCAGGCACGCGCCGTGATCGCAACGGCAGAAGCATCGCAAGCGACCAAGCTCCGGGAGGTGCGATTGGGAGCGGGGCAGGCATGGATCGACCTTGCTTATGCCGAGCGTCGACTAGCTGCCCTCGACACCGTTCTGCTATTCCTTCGATCTCTCCCTTCCGCTGCGCGGGCCGCCGTGACGACCGGTTCGGTCCGCCCTGGTCAGACACTGACGACCGATCAGGAGATCGCGGCACTCGACGACCGCCGCGACGAGTTGATGGCCGCCGTTGCGCGCGCCCGCGCGATGCTGGCTCGCTGGACCGGCGTATCGGCGCCCGAGATTGCCGGCGATATGCCCGCGATCGATCTGGCTCCGGCGCGGCTGCGGGACGCGCTCAGCCTTCACTCCGACATGGTTCTCGCCGAGGCCGGTATTCAGCGCGCCCAGGCCGACGTGGATGCGGCGCGAGCGGAGAAGCGACCCGATTGGGGGGTAGAGGTAGCTTATCAACGCCGTGACCCCCGGTATGGCGACATGGTGTCGGCGGGAGTTTCGATGAGCCTGCCGCTGTTCGCTCGATCGCGTCAGAACCCGCGCATCGAAGCCCGCAAATCCGCACAGGCGCAGGCCGAGGCCGCGCGCGAAGAAACCCGGCGCACATTGGCAGCCGATCTGGAGGCCGCGCTGGCGGACCACCAAATGCATCACAGCCAATGGCAGCGCGCGCGCGACGTGCTCCTTCCGCTCGCTCGGAAGCGAGCCGATCTGGAGATAGCGAGCTACTCTGCCGGTCGCGCGAGTCTTGCGGATGCCATCGAAGCCAAGACCGCGCTCGCCGACGCCGAGCTGACCGTGCTCGACCGTGAGGCGCTCGTCGCCGCAGACTCTGTCCGCCTCACCATTACCTTCGGGAGCGCCGATCGATGAGCGACACTACCATTACCCGCGCCCGCCTTGTCACCGCGGTAAGCGCGCTGGTGCTGGTCGCAGGGGGCGTGGGCTTCGGGCTCGCGAAACTTGGCACGTCCTCGGCTGCCGATCAAACGGCATCCCCAGCCCCGCAGAAGAAGATCCTCTACTGGTATGATCCGATGATCCCGGGGGAGCGGCACGACGGCCCGGGTCTCTCGTCGATGGGGATGAAACTGATCCCCCGCTATGCCGACGAGGGCGCAGGCGGTAGCGCCGCACCGGGCGTAGCGATCGATCCGGCCAGCCTCCAGCGGCTCGGCGCGCGGATCGTCACGGTCGAACGCGGATCGTTGTCAAACTCGGCCTCGGCAACCGGCAGCATCGAGTTCAATGACCGCAACGTTGCGGTCGTGCAGGCACGCAGCGGCGGCTTCGTTCAGCGCGTCTATGCGCGCGCGCCAGGCGATGTCGTGCCGGCAGGCGCCCCGCTCGCCGATATCCTTGTGCCCGAATGGGCGGGCGCGCAGGCGGAGTATCTCGCCGTGCGCCGCACCGGGGATGCCGGGCTCACGCGGGCGGCACGAGAGCGCCTGTTGCTTCTCGGGATGCCCGCCGGATCGATTGCATCGGCGGAGTGGCGCGGCCGACCGCAAGGTGTGACGACGATCAGCACGCCCGTGGGGGGCGTCATCAAGACGCTCGGCGTCCGACAGGGGATGACGGTCGCGCAAGGACAGACACTGGCGGAGGTGAACGGCCTCGCCACCGTGTGGCTGAACGCGGCTGTCCCTGAGGCCCTCGCAGGAAACCTGCGGATCGGCACGCCCGTCATCGCCACGCTGGCGGCTTTCCCGGGCGAAAGCTTCAGGGGCCGCATCGCTGCGATCCTGCCCCAGGCCGAGGCAGCGAGCCGCACGCTCACAATCCGCGTCGAGCTCCCCAACCGTGCCGGCCGGTTGCGCCCCGGTATGTTCGCCAGCGTGGCGCTCGACCAGGGGAGCCGCGATGCACTCCTTGTTCCGAGTGAGGCCGTGATCCGGACCGGCCGGCGCACACTCGTCATGTTGGCAGGGCCGGGTGGACGCTTTCGACCCGCCGAGGTTCGCACTGGCGCAGAAGGCGGCGGCAAAACCGAGATAGTCGCCGGCCTGACCGAGGGTGAGAAGGTTGTCGCGTCGGGCCAGTTCCTGATCGACTCCGAAGCGAGCCTCGCTGGCCTCGATGCGCGTCCGATTGGTGTCGAAGCGTCACCCGCAACAAAGCCGGCCGTGAAACCCACCGCGTCGATCTACGAGACGGTCGGCAGCATCGAGGCGATCGATCGCAGTTCCGTCACCCTGTCCCATCAGCCCGTTCCGGCGATCGGCTGGCCGGCCATGACAATGACGTTCCGCGTCGCCGATCCCGCGTTGGTGCGTGGGTATCGCAAGGGTGAGCGGGTGCGGTTCGGCTTTGATCAACCCGCCGATGGTCCAACGCTGCGCCGCATGACGCGCGAGGCTGGGCGATGATTGCCGCGATCATCCGCTGGTCGGTCGCGAACCGCTTCCTCGTCGTCCTGGCGGCCATCGCGCTCGCCATGGCCGGGGTGTTCGCAATGCGTGCCACCCCCGTCGATGCGCTCCCCGACCTGTCCGACACGCAGGTCATCATCCGCACGAGCTGGCCGGGCCAAGCCCCGCAGATCGTCGAGAACCAGGTGACGTATCCGCTCACCACGACGATGCTGTCCGTGCCTGGCGCGAAAACCGTGCGCGGCTATTCGTTCTTCGGCGACAGCTACGTCTATGTCCTCTTCGAGGATGGGACCGACCTCTATTGGGCGCGCTCACGCGTGCTGGAGTATCTGAGCCAGGTGCAGGGACGGCTTCCCCAAGGCGCGCAGGCCGCGCTGGGTCCTGATGCGACGGGGGTCGGCTGGGTCTATGAATACACGCTGTTGGACCGCACCGGCCGCCGTGACCTGTCGCAGCTCCGATCCTTGCAGGACTGGTTCCTACGTTATGAACTGAAAACGCTGCCCGGCGTTGCGGAGGTGGCGAGCATCGGCGGAATGGTGAAGCAATATCAGGTGCTGCTCGACCCGACGCGGCTCGCCGCATTCGGTGTCACGCACACTCAGGCCGTCGATGCCATTCGCCGCGCCAATCAGGAGGCCGGCGGGTCCGTCCTCGAGCTGGGCGAAGCCGAATATATGGTGCGCGCGTCAGGTTACTTGCGCACCGTCGACGATTTCCGCGCGATCCCGCTCAAGGTCGCCGGTGCCGGCGTCCCCGTTACCTTGGGCGACGTCGCGTCGATCCAGATCGGCCCCGAGATGCGCCGCGGCATCGCCGAGCTGAACGGCGAAGGCGAGGTCGCGGGCGGAGTCGTCATCCTGCGTCAGGGCAAGAATGCACGGCAGACGATCGAAGCCGTCAAGGCCAAGCTCGCGGAACTGAAAGCGAGCCTTCCCCCCGGCGTCGAGATCGTCACCACCTATGACCGCTCGCAATTGATCGACCGCGCGGTGGAGAATTTGACGGGCAAGCTGATCGAGGAGTTCGTCGTCGTCGCGATCATCTGCGGGTTGTTTCTGTGGCATGTCCGGTCTGCGCTGGTCGCGATCGTCACCTTGCCTCTGGGGGTGCTCGCGGCCTTGCTCGTCATGCGTGTGCAGGGGGTGAACGCCAACATCATGTCTTTGGGCGGTATCGCCATCGCGATCGGCGCGATGGTCGATGCCGCGATCGTGATGATCGAGAACGCGCACAAGCGGATCGAGCGATGGGAACACGACCATCCGGGCGTGGCGCTGGCGGGCGAGGAACGCTGGCGCGTCATCACCGAGGCCGCGGCCGAGGTCGGGCCGGCGCTGTTCTTCAGCCTCGTCATCATCACGCTGTCGTTCGTGCCGGTGTTCACGCTCGAAGCGCAGGAGGGACGGCTGTTCGCCCCGCTCGCCTTCACCAAGAGCTATGCGATGGCGGCAGCGGCGATCCTGTCGGTAACGCTCGTGCCGGTCCTGATGGGATGGCTGATCCGGGGACGCATTCCGGCCGAGAACGACAACATTATCAACCGCGTGCTCACCCGTGCCTATCGCCCGGCGCTCGACCGCGTGTTGGCGCGGCCTTGGGCGGCGATCGGCATCGCCGCCCTGGTACTGGCGACGACGGCATGGCCGCTGACCCGATTGGGTGGCGAGTTCATCCCGACGATGGATGAGGGCGATCTGCTCTACATGCCGTCCGCGCTTCCCGGCCTTTCGGCCGCGAGCGCCTCGGCCCTGCTCCAGCGCACAGACCGGCTGATAAAAACCGTTCCCGAGGTCAAAACCGTGTTCGGCAAAGCCGGGCGCGCCGAGACCGCGACCGACCCGGCACCGCTCGAGATGTTCGAGACGACCATCCAATTCAAGCCGCGCGATCAATGGCGCGCGGGGATGACGCCGGCAAAGCTGGTGGAGGAGCTGGACCGCACAGTGCGCGTGCCCGGCCTCACGAACGTATGGGTGCCTCCGATCCGCAATCGGATCGATATGCTCGCGACCGGCATCAAGAGTCCCATCGGGGTGAAAGTGTCGGGGTCCAACCTCTCCGAGCTGGACCGCATCGCCGGCAGCATCGAACGTGTCGCCAGGACCGTGCCGGGCGTCAGCTCGGCATTGGCAGAACGGTTGACCGGAGGCCGCTATGTCGATGTCGATATCGATCGGGTGACCGCGGGGCGCTACGGTCTCAACATCGCCGATGTGCAGGAGATTGTGTCCGGCGCGATCGGCGGCGAGACGATCGGCCAGACGGTGGAGGGCCTTGCCCGCTACCCGATCAGCGTCCGCTACCCCCGCGAGCTGCGTGACAGTCTGGAGGGACTGCGAACTCTCCCAATCGTCACCGCATCGGGTCAGCAGATCACACTCGGCACCGTCGCATCCGTGTCGATCGCGGAAGGTCCACCGATGCTCAAGACGGAAAATGGTCGACTCTCGACATGGGTCTATGTCGACGTGCGCGGGCGCGACCTGGCCTCCACGGTCGCCGATCTGCGCCGTGCTGTTGGCAAAGATGTTCGGCTCAGCCCCGGCGTCTCGATCGCCTATTCCGGACAATTCGAGTATCTGCAGCGTGCCGAGGCTCGGTTGATGCTCGTCGTGCCGGCGACACTCGCGATCATCTTCCTTCTCCTCTACCTTACCTTCGGTCGCCTCGACGAGGCGGCGCTTATCATGGGCACACTGCCCTTCGCGCTGACCGGCGGCATCTGGACATTATGGCTGCTCGGCTATGCGCAATCGGTCGCCACAGGTGTCGGGTTCATCGCGCTCGCCGGCGTGTCGGCGGAGTTCGGCGTCGTCATGCTGATCTACCTGAAACACGCATTGGCCGAGCGCGGGCCGTCACCGTCGGGCGAGCAAGTATCGGAAGCGATCAGGGAGGGCGCGCTGTTGCGGGTACGTCCCAAGGCGATGACCGTCGCTGTCATCGTCGCCGGGCTGTTCCCCGTGCTGATCGGGCATGGCGCCGGATCGGAGGTGATGAGCCGGATCGCCGCGCCGATGATCGGTGGAATGCTGACCGCCCCTTTCCTCTCCATGTTCATCCTGCCAGCCGCCTACTTGCTCTTGCGGCGGCGAGCTTCAACCCGCCCCGAAAGGAAGATCTGATGAAAGCCACTTTCTCCATGCGCGCCGCATTCATGCTACTAGTCACGCCGATCGCAGCGAGCGCTCTTGCTCAAGGCAGCAGGCCGGCTGCATCGGCTGTAAAATCCGGCAGCGGATCGGGGACGATCACTGCCGTCGACGCGAAAGGTGGAACCGTAACCATCAAGCACGGCCCGATCCCGACGATCGGCTGGCCCGCAATGACGATGACCTTCCGGGCATCCCCCCCGACCCTGCTCAAGGGACTGCGGTCGGGGCAGCGGGTCGCATTCACCGCCAAGGCGAAGGGTATGACGGCAGAAGTTACGGCGATCAGCCCGCATTGACGACGCGTGCCGACCTTCGCGTCAGTGCGCCATCGCCAGCACGGGCGGCGCAGCGATCATCCACAGCGCCATCGCGACCATCATCAGGTTTTCGGTGAGCGAGATGAAGCCGAGCGGCACGTTGCTGTCCCCGCCCACGCACGCGCATTTCAGCTCACGCTTGTCGATGTAGACGGCCTTGAACACCGACACCGCGCCGATCGTACCGATAACGAGCGCGACGGGCACCGACAGCCAGGTCAACGCGCCGGCTGCCATCAGGACGCCCGCCGCTCCTTCCGCGTAGGGATAGACATAGGAATAGGGCACCCAGCGCTTCGCGAGCAGATCGTAGTTGAGGAACATGCTCGAGAAGCTCTCGACGTTCTGGAGCTTGAGCATCGCCAGAGCGCACATCGAGAACGCGATGAACCATTCACCCGCCCGCACCGTGAAGGGCGTGCCGAGTACCGCATAGCTGGCGGCGAGCGCCATCAGCGCCGTCATCGCGAACACGGCAATCACCGGGCGATAGGTGACGGCCTTGGGGTCGCGGACCATCTTGCCGAAGAAGCGGCGCAGATCGTCATAGCCGCCGACCCGCTCCCCGGCGATAAAGATCTGCGGGGTCGTCTTGACGCCGTGCGTCGCCTTGAAAGCGTCGGTTTCTTCCCGCGTCATCAGCCAATGGTCATCGACCGCATAGCCTTCCCGGCGCAGAAGATCCTTCGCCTTCAGCCCGAAAGGGCAGGTATGTTCCGGCATCACCATCCGGTAGATCGTCGCCTGTTTGGCGGGGGCGCTCGCCATGCCGCTTCTCCAATATCCTCGCCCCGCCTATATAGGGTCCGTACCATAGTACGGAGTCAAGGCATGACCGGCATGACGATCGCGGCGCTCGCGCGCGAGGGCGGCGTCGGCGTCGAAACGGTGCGCTACTATCAGCGTCGCGGTTTGCTGGACGAGCCAGACCGGCCGACCGGGGCTGGCGCCGGAGGCGGCATCCGGCGCTACGGCACCGATGACGCCCGCCGCCTTCGCTTCATCCGCTCGGCGCAGGCAGCCGGTTTCACGCTCGAGCAGATCGGTGAGCTTCTGGCGCTGGATGCGACCGACGATCGCGCCCGCGCGCGCCAGCTCGCGGGCGAGCGCATTGCCGAACTGGATGCGAAGATCGAGGAGCTTGAGCGGGTGCGCGCCTCGCTTCGCCGGCTCGCACATGAATGCGGGTCAGGAGCGGAGGGACCATGCCCGATCCTGACCGCCTTCGAGGGCTAGCGGCACTCGACGGTCAGGTGCGCGATTTCATGAACCGGTGCGAGGCGGGCGCGGATATCGTCGCCGGTCACGCCCTGCCCGCCTACGACGCTGACGATCGCGGCGTGGGCTTCCGGACCGACGCGCCAGACATGAAGATCGGTGATACGCGCGTCGCCTGGCGCCTCGACCAACTCGCGCACTTCCTCCTCTACATGATGATCGGTCGCATCGAGCAACACGGACGCCGTGTCGCGCATCAGCGTCCATGACCAGCGCGCGATGACGATCGCACCGACGATGCCCATCACCGGATCCATCCACACCCAGCCGAGATAGCGGCCCGCCAGCAGCGCGGCGATGGCGAGAACCGAGGTGAGCGCGTCGGCCAGGACATGGACATAGGCGGAGCGCATGTTGTTGTCACCGCCATGCGCGCCGTGCGCATGCCCGTGCCCGTGATGGTGGTCATGCCCGTGATGATGGTCGTGCCCGTGATGGTGCCCGCCCGAGAGCAGGAAGGCGCAGGCGATGTTCACGCCCAGACCGACCACCGCGATGAGCGTCGCTTCCCCGAATGCGACCGTGATCGGCTGAAACAGGCGAAGGATGGACTCGACACCGATCCCGAGCGCGATCAGGCCCAGCACCATCGCCGACGCGAACCCGGCCAGGTCGCCGACCTTGCCCGTGCCGAAGCTATAGGCCCGGCTGGAGGCATGGCGCTTGGCATAGGCGTAAGCGGCCGCGGCGACCCCGAGCGCGCCCGCGTGTGTCGCCATGTGAAAGCCATCGGCGAGCAGCGCCATCGAGCCGGTCAGATAACCGGCGATGATCTCCACCACCATCATCCCGGCGGTAAGCGCCACGACCCACAGGGTCCGGCGGGCATTGTCGTCGTGCGCCGCGCCCAGGAATACATGGTCGTGCGTGAAGGCGTCGATTTCGGGCAAAGCCGCCATGAAAAGCGTCCTATTTGGCGTAGCGGCGGATCACCGCCAGCAGTTCTTCGGCACCTGCCGCCCGCTCGGCATCATCGAGGCCGGGCCGCGACACATGCGCTTCGAGGTGTTCGGCGATAATCTCGTCCATGAGGCCATTCACCGCCCCGCGCACGGCGGCAACCAGATGGAGCACGTCGGAACACGACGAGTCCGATTGAAGTGCTCGCTCGACCGCGCCGACTTGTCCGGCGATGCGACGAACGCGGGCGACCAGATCGACATTGGTTTGAGACAAATGTGACATAGGATACCCCCCTAGCCTATAGGCCAGTAAACAGCAAGTCGGTGTCAAAACCGTCCGTGGCTGTTGAAAAAGTCCTACTGAAGGCTGCCGATCGTCTGTCGAAATCGCCTTTTTAGGTTATGCGAGAGGTTTGCTTATCCGGTTCCACCTGAGACATCAGGAGCCACCTTGGGGTCGGGATCCTGTGCCTTGCCGGTTGCGGGTGCCGCTTTCTGGCTCGGCATAGCGATGAGATAAGCAACGATCGCGTCGACGTCCTTTTCGGCCACCGGCGCCTTGTACACCTCACGCATCTTGGTGACGGTCGCCTTCCACTGATCCACCGATAGCGCAGGCTGAGTTAGCGCCATGCTGGCCGAGTGGCACGAAGTGCAGTTGGCGTTGATGACGTCGGCGTGCGGACCATCGGGGTAGGTAGCGTCATCGACCGGCAGGTCGACGCTGGTCGAGGCGAGCGAAAAGCCGCGGGCTGAGACGCTGGTGGGCGGTGCCGGCTCGGATGTCTCGGAGATCGGGGCAGGCGCCTTGCGGCTGCTCGGCGCCCCGATCGAGACGAGGATAATGCCGGTCAGGCCGATCAGGCCAGCAGCCATGATGCCGGGAGACGGGGTCTTCATGCTACTCGCTCCTCAGGCCGCGATGATGGTGGTGGTCTCGATATTGCCGCGCATGAACCCGCCCGGGTTCCAGATCGGCTTCATCGGCTGGGCGACACCGTTGGTGTTCCAGCAGCGCACCATGATCGGGTTGGCACCGCGTCGCAGCGGCACGCGACCATCCCACCGACGGAAGCTGTACCTGCCCTCGTCCGCTCCGAGCGTCGTCCTGTACCAGGTGCGGCCTCCGTCCGACGACACATCGACCTTGGCGACGCCGCAGTCGCCGCCCATCGCGATGCCGCCGACCGGGATCGATGCCTCATAGGCTATCGTCTGGCCATCGGGCAGGCTGGTCATCCAGCTGCGCGGGATCATGCGGTTGATGGGGACAGTCGGGAAGTCTCTGGCGCCGGGCGCGACATTCGCGCCCGGCGTCGCGGGGATCTTGTAGGCCTTGGCCATCCAATACTGGTCGTCGGGGCCGGGCAGTACCTCGATCGAGTTCAGCATCTTGACCCAATAGGTCGAGTACCAGCCCGGCACGATCAGCCGGCAGGGAAAGCCATTGAGGAGCGGCAGCTGCTCGCCGTTCATGCCGAAGGCGATCATCACTTCGCCGTCGCGGGCATGGTCGATGTCGAGCGCCTTCTCAAAGTCAGGGGCGCCCGCCACGACCGGTTGATCGAGCGCACCGAAGCGCACCTGCACCGCGCCTGTCTTGACCCCGGCGAGGTCGAGCACGTCGCGCAGGCGCACACCGAGCCATTTGGCATTGCCCATCGCGCCGTTGCCCCATTGCGCGCCGGCAACACGTGGCTGGAACAGCCCACGGCTGTTTCCCGAGCATTGGTTGACCGCCGCCATCTCGACCCGCGGCAGGCGCAGCAGCTGGGCGAGGCTGATCGACAGCGGTCGGTTGACGTGGCCGAAGACGTTGAGGCGGAAAGTCTCGACATCGATCGAGGTCGGGATGTCGGCCCAGTGCCAGCGGACGAAGAACTGGTCGTTGGGCGTGAACACCGACTTGTCGAACACGTCCATCGGCGTTTCCAGCAAGGGCGGATGGACACGCTGGAGGATCATGCTGCCCTTGCCGGGAAAGGCGCTGGTCATCGGCCGTTCGGCATTGCCGCCAGGCAGCTTCAGGTCGACGAGCTGCTGCGCCAGTGCCGGCGCGGCGGCAAGGCCGGCGGTACCGAGCGCGGCATGCCTGAGAAAGCGGCGACGGCTGGTCTCACTCGCCAGTCCGGCGTCGAAATTGTACATGACAAGGCTCTCCTGTGGCCAGCCACGCTGGCGGATCGAAGGGGCGTTTCGCAAGTGATCGGACCGACTGATCCGATCATCATGGCGGATCAGTTCGGGGTGGCGATGCAGGGTGAGACGAACAGGTTGCCGCGCCATGCGCCGGCCAGCGTCTTGGCGCCGACGAGCAGCCACATCGCCGCAAGCGCAACCGTCAGCACCGTGCCGACGAAACCGAAGAAACCGAGGTTCAGCGTCGTGCCTAGGCGGAAGGTGGCGACGGTGTAGACGCCGAGCGGAAAGGTATAGCCCCACCAGCCCAGGTTGAACGGGACGCCGGCGCGCCAGTAGCGGATGGTGATAAGCGTCGCGAGCGCCAGCCACCACAGGCCGAAGCCCCACAGGCAGAGTCCGGCCACAACGCCGATCCCTTCCGCGACGGTACCGACACCGGCCAGCCCGTGCGCCGCGAGGATCGCCGGCGCGTCCGCCCCGAGCACCAGCATGCCCAGAGCACCCGTGCCGATCGGTCCCAGCGCCAGCCAGGAGGATGCCGCCATGCTTTCATGCGGCAACTTATGGAGTGCCATGCGCAGGATGAGGATGGCGAGGATGCCAAACGCGACCGGCACCGAATAGGCCCACAGCACATAGGAGGTCGCAAGCGTGACTAGCTGCGCGTGGGGATCGGCCAGATGCGGCGCGAGCAGCCCGCCGCTGGCACCCGCCACTTCGGCAGCGACGACCGGCAGCAGCCATACCGCGGTCATGCCGTCCAGGCTATGCTCGTGGCGGGTGAACATCAGGTACGGGATCAGCACGCCGCAGGCGAGCGACATGGCGACGTCGATCCACCACAAGACCTGCGCGACCGGTACGATGCCATTCCCGAACCGCGCGATGCCGAAGGCGAGGCAGCCGTTGATGATTGTCGCCAGCCCCATCGGGATGGTCCCGATGAACATCGACACGGTGTTGTGCCCGAAGATGCGCCGCGCCTCATGCCCGAACATCACCCAGCGCGCGCCATAGAGGCCGGCGAACAGCGCGAAGAGTGCGATGTTGAAGAACCACAACACCTCGCCGAATGGCTTCAGCGAGGGTCCAATGCCGGGTACCTGCGGCAGTGCGAGCGCGAGGATGCCCGTGCCCATCGTCGCGGCGAACCAGTTGGGCGTGAACTGGCGGATCATCTCGCGGGGGTGATCGAGCCGGCTGAGCGGCTTGAGGCCGCTCAGAACGGAGTGCGTGTCGGCAGTCATGCGACCTGCTCCTTGATGAGGTCCGTCAGCGCGTCGGCCGCGCGGGTGCGATAGCGTTCCTTGTGGCGCAGCGCGTGAAAGGCGCGGTCGGGCAGCCCGAGCGGCAGCTCGACAAGGTCACCGGCCTTGAGCGCACGAGCTACGACCAATCGCGACAAGACGGCAACGCCGGCACCGGCCTCGACCGCGGTACGCACCGCCTCGTTGGACGGCAGCGTCATCGCTATCGTCAGCTGGGCCGGATCAAACCCGCGCGTTCGCAGCACGTCCTCGAAGGTCGAGCGCGTACCGGATCCCAGCTCACGGACGATCCAGCGTTCAGTGCGCAGCCAGGCCTCGTCGACACGTTCGGCGTCCTCGCGGCCGACCAGCACCATCGGATCACGCCCGACAGTCCAGTGGGCGAGTGCCGGTTCGTCCACCTCGCCCTCGACAAAGCCGAGTTCCGCCGCGCCGCTCAGGACCTGCGCTGCCGCACCTTCGGTGTTGTCGATCGCGAGCTCAACCGCGATCTGCGGGTGGCGTTCGTGGAAGGCGGCGAGCTTTGCCGGCAACCAGTAGCTCGCGATCGTCTGGCTGGCGACGATCCGCAATGAACCACGGGCAAGCCCGGCATAGTCCGCCAGCATCGTCTCGGCATGCGCTGCCCGCCCCAGCACCGCGCGCGCTTCCTCCAGAAAGCCGCGGCCTGCTTCGGTCAGCTGGATGCCACGCCCGACGCGGTGAAACAGAGGAACCCCGTAGCGCGCTTCGAGGGCAGCAATCGCGCCGGAGGCAGCAGACTGCGTGACGTTCAGCACCTCCGCTGCCTTGGTGACGTGTTCGCGCTCCGCGACACCGACGAATATTCTGAGCTGCTCCAGGGTCATGCAGCTTATATCGCGCAATCTGATCGATACGACCAACCGTTTGATCTGCTCATTCCAATCTGGATATCGGAACGATCGGCAGCCTTTCGTCTGTGATGGTCTTGAAGACTTGAAGCGATCCGCGCGCTTGCGGCGTTTGTTCGTCCATGACCGATATGATCGAGCGCAAATCCGATCCCTACAACGCCGAGCCGACGCCCAGTGCGTTGATCGAGCGGTTCCTGACGCCGCAGGCGCTGTTCTACGTGCGCAGCCACGGGCCAGTGCCGGATCTGCCCGCCAATCATCGGATCGAGGTGAGCGGGACGGGCATGGCGAGCCGCTCTTTCTCGGTAGAGGAACTGAAAGCTACGTTCCCCACGCGGACGGTGACGGCAGTTCTCCAGTGCGCCGGCAACCGGCGCACTGACCTCCAGCAGGTCGGAAAAACGTCGGGTGATCCTTGGGATGTCGGCGCGATCGGCAATGCAGAGTGGACCGGCGTACGCCTGGCCGATGTGCTCGATGCGGTCGGCGCACCTGATGCGTCCGACCTGTTCGTGGCGTTCACCGGCGCGGACGAGGTGGACGTGGAGGGCGAGGAAGCCTTGTTCGGGGTATCGATCGCCATGAGCAAGGCGCGGCAGCCCGACGTCCTCCTCGTCTGGGCGATGAACGGCGAGCCGCTGACGCCCGAACACGGCGCACCGCTCCGCATGGTGGTGCCGGGCTATGCCGGCGTGCGCAGCGCCAAATGGCTGACACGGATCGAGGTGCGAGACATGCCTTCCGACGCACCGATCCAGGCGCACGACTACAAGCTGTTTCCCGCCGATGTGACGAGCGACACCGTCGACTGGAGCCGGGGTCTGACCATCAATGCCATGCCGCTCAACGCCGCGATCTGCGTGCCCGGCTCTGGCGAAAGCCTGCCGGCCGGGGAGGTGCGGATCGAGGGCTATGCCATCGCCTATGATCGCCGCGTCTCTCGGGTCGAAGTGTCGGTAAACGGTGGTCGCGAGTGGCAACAGGCGACGTTCGCCGATGATCCGGAGACGCACTGGGGTTGGCGGCGCTGGACCCTCGACGCCACGCTTGCCAAAGGTCGCCAGCACCTTGTCGTGCGCGCCTTCGACGGGGCTGGACAGGGACAGCCCGAACGGCCGGACACGATGTGGAACTTCGCCGGATATCTGTGCACCGCCTGGCATCACGTCCACGTGCTGGTCGAATGATCGAAGCGTCAGCGGCATCGGACATCGGCTTCTGGATCGATGCGATCGGGCGGCTGGTGGTGGCGACCGCGGCCGGGATGGTGCTCGGCTGGGAACGCTCGCGCGAGAACCGGCAGATCATGGGCTTGCGAACGCTGGGTCTGGTCGGTCTGGCGAGCTGCATCGCCGTGCAGGCGGTCGTGCATAGTGGCCTGCCAAATGTAAACGCCGACGCCGCAGGACGGGCGATGCAGGGCATTCTGACAGGCGTCGGTTTCATCGGTGCCGGCGCGGTGCTGCGGGTCGGCCAGGGTCAGGAAGTGCATGGATTGGCGACCGCCGCGTGCATCTGGGTGACGGCCACGATCGGCGCGGCAGCGGGGTTGGCAGTGTGGCCGCTCATCATCGGCGGGGTGAGCCTTGCAATGCTCGTCCTGTTCGTCGGTGCGCCGCTGGAACGCCGCATCCGCGAGCGGGCTCGCCGGACGCCGGCCGAGGCCGACAGGAAGGACGTCGAGCGCAAGCCGTGATCCCGCTGGATCGCCCGGTGCCTGTCGGCGTCGGGAAGCGGCAAGGTGCAATCAGGACACCAGCGCCGCATCGGCCTGGCGCCGGACCTCGTCGGCGATCGGATGCAACTCGGCCGCGGGTCGCTCGCCCACCACACTATAGCCGATCCCATCAACCGCCCATGTGACCCGGCCCATGGTCCCGCTGGACGTGCTGGTCATGCTCGCGGTCTTGTCGATCTGCATGGGCCTCGTCAGCACCGCAAGTTTCGACGCTTGCGGTCCGTCGTAGAGGAGCAGTGCCGCAGGGCCGTGGGGCGTCGCGACCAGTCGCCCCCCGCCATAGCGATAGCCGGCCGTGCTGAGGTCCGGGATCGTGACGCGCTCACCCAATCGAGCGGAGGTCCATCGGATCAGCATGGCGCGCTGGTCGGGGCCGATCTCCGCCGGTCGTATCCGGTCGGCGGCATAGACACGGAAATTATCACTCGCCTCGTTGGCCAGCGCCGCGATGCCCGCGCGGGGTTCGCCGCTCCACCGCGCGCTCGACCAGCCACCGCCAAACCCCAACGCCAGCAGAAGTGACGCGGCGATGGCGAGCTGCCAACGCGGTTGCCGTTGCCGTCCCCTGATCGCTGCCACGCGCATCGTCGCCGGGATCGGTTCATCCGCGACGGGGGCGAACAGGGATGCAAGGGCTCGCGCCTGCTCCGCCTGCTCTCGCACACGGGCATGCACGTCCGGCTGGCCTTCAAGATAGGCGTCGACCAGGCGCTGCCGCTCGGGCGACAGCCTGCCATCGATCCATGCGGCCAGATCGTCCTCGCCGATCGGGCTGGTCATTGCACGCTCCTCAATCGCGGCCGTTCACCCTCCCGGAGGAGGGTCGCCAGACGGTCGCGCCCCCGCGATATGCGCGACATTACCGTGCCCAGCGGCACGCCGACTACGGCAGCGACCTCCGCATAGGGCAGGCCCTCGACCGAGACCAGGAGCAGCACCGTTCGCTGTTCTTCAGGCAACGCATCAAGCGCGCGCAGCAGGTCGCGGTGGTGCAGGCCTGTGTCCTGATCGGCCGGGCGGCCGAGCGCGGCGTCGTCCACGAGGTGGAGCGGAACCGCCGTACCTCGCCGGCTATGCTGCCGCTGATGATCGACCAACAAATTGTGCAGGATCGCATAGACCCACGGGCGGACCTCCGCACCCCGTCGCTGTCGCCAGCGCCCGACCGCGCGCTCCAGGCAATCCTGCACCACGTCATCCGCCATCACCCGGTCGCGCAACCACGACCGGGCATAGCGGCGCAGCCCGGGGATCAGCGGTTCGATCGCGGCGGCAAGCGGGTCCATCTCAGTCGCGCTGCACCTGCACGATGCGCCCCGGCGCGCCGTTCACCACCTCCGCAACCGCCAGAAAGCGCCGGGGTGTCGCGGTGCTGCCCTGAACGATCTGGCGGATCGGACCCGATGCGTTGACGATCGCCGCACCTGCCGGGTTGCTCATGAAGTTCGCAAGCGGCTCTACAGCGCCGCTGCCGTCCGCATTGGCGGTCAGTACGAGCATGTAAGGCTTCTTGGGCTGCAAACCGGTAACGGCACTCTGCACGACCTGAATGATGCCCTGGTCGAAGAGGGTGATGCTGCTTGCCGTACCTTTGCCGCCAATCGGCCCCATGGTCAGATGCAGCGCCTTGCCCGCTGTGCCGAGCGGCTGGAGATTGTCGGTGCCGGGGCCTGTCGGAACTGCGTTCGACACATAGGCGATCGCCTGCGGTGCCTGTCCGACCGGCACGGTAGCGACGACCGTGTTGCCGGCAGTGTCGATCGCGGCCAGCTCATCGGAATTCTCTAGCCCGACATAAACGCGCCGGCCGTCGCCCGATGGCCAAACACCGTGCGGCATCTTGCCGACCGGAATTGTTGCCACCGGCGTGAAGTCGGACGTGCGGAACACCTTGACCACATTCTCTCCGCCGACCGTCACATACGCGAACTGCCCCTTGGCCGTGCGGGCGAAATTGACATGGTTCGTGATAGGCCCGGTATCCAGCACCTTCAGGATCGCGAAGGGTGGCCGAGCATCGAATGCGACCGTCTTGCCGATGTCCTTCAGCGTAAACCACACTTGCTTGCCGTCCGGCGTCGCGGCGATGTTGGGGCAGAAGGGGCTTGGCTGCGCCACCTGTCCGACCTGCGCGTGGGTCGCGACATCGAACACAGCCAATACCGGATTGAACGAAGAGCAGACATAGCCGTACCGGCCATCGGGAGAGAAGATCGTCATGCCCGGACCACCGGGCGTCTTGATGCGCCCCGTCTCCTTGTACGTCGTGGGGTCGAGCACGGCGATATAATCCTCGCCGCGGACCGTGACCCACACCTCCTTGCCGTCCGGCGTGAAGAACGCCTCGTGCGGACTGCGCCCGACATAGGTCGTGTGCTTGACGGTGTTGGTGGCGGTGTCGATCCACGACACGGCGTTCGATCCGATCGACACGACCGCCAAGGTCTTCCCGTCCGGCGAGAAGCCCAGGCCGTGAACCAGCACCTGTCCCTTGTAGAGCGGGGAGAAGTTCATCGGCTGGGGATCGCCGAGTTTGATGACGCCGAGCAGCCGGTTGTCGGCCGGGTCGGTCACCGACACCGTGTTGGAGAATTGTTCAGACGCATAGACGCGGTCGCGGTGGCTGACGGGCATGTCCTTAGCGTTCCACGGCGCCTGCTGGGCCATGGCGAGGCCCGGTGCGGCGCTCATCAGCAAGGCGGCCGAGCGCAGGATGGTCCGGATCATGTCAGTGCTCCATAGGGCTATGGTGGTCGCCGCCCTGCGTCGGGGCTGGCGTCGAAGGCGGTAGCGGCTGGCCGATCGCCAGCTTCATGGCGGCGATCTCCTGCTGCTGATCGATGATGATTTCCTGCGCGATGCGCTTGAGCTGCTCGTTATGGCCGTAGCGCAGCTCCGCCACCGCCATATCGATGGCACCCTGATGATGCGGAAGCATCATCGCCACGAAGTCGCGGTCGACGTCACCGGACGGCTTGACCATCATGCCCGCCATCATCCGGTCCATCGCGACAGACATCATGGTAGCGTAGCCATCGGCGGGGGCGGCCGCGACTGCGCCGGTAAGTAGGGCCGAAGCCGTCAGACCCAGCATCCAATCTCGTCTACGCATAAGCCTCCAGCGCATCGGTCTCGAAAGCGTAGACGATGCTCGTCGGGGTTTATTCCGTGGCCAAAGCCATTTTATCGGTCCTCACCAAAACGATAGTCTCATGCTTCTGCGGTTGGTTGACCGGGTCGCGGTCGGACAGCATATGCGCAGGCACGGCGATGGATTTCCGCCGGGCCATTCGGTCGAACCGCCCTCGCAAGGGCCGATGATTCCTACCAGGCGCCGCAAGGCAGCAAGGAGGAATCGTGCGCGCGACATTTCGCAATCTCTATGACCAGTTCAACATGGCAGCGTTCATTCGCGATCGCCGCACCCATGCCACGTCGGTACTGCGGTGGGCTTTGATCCTGGTCCCGATGGCCGCAGCGGTGGGAACGCTCTGCGCGGCCTTCCTGCGGAGCCTCGACGCCGTAACCCGGCTTCGCTTCGCCTTTCCCTGGCTGCTCTACCTGCTGCCGATCGGCGGGTTCGTGGTCGGACTGCTCTACCATCTGACAGGGCGCTCGGTCGAAGGCGGCAACAACCTCATCGTCGAGCAAATCCACGAACCGGGGGGCGGCGTGCCGCTGCGCATGGCTCCGCTCATCTTCTTCGGCACGGTCGTGACACATCTGTTCGGGGGATCGGCGGGACGTGAAGGCACCGCCGTGCAGTTGGGCGGCAGTCTTGCCAGCGGGTTTGGACGCGCGCTCAGATTGGATGCGGAAGCGACACGCACCCTCCTTATGACCGGGATCGCGGCTGGGTTCGGCGCGGTCTTCGGGACGCCGATTGCGGGCGCGGTCTTTGCACTGGAGGTGCTGGCGATCGGTCGGGTCGAGTATCGCGCGCTGGTGCCATGCCTGGTCGCGGCGCTGGTCGGTGACTGGACCTGTCTTGCCTGGGGCATTCATCACGGCGTCTACCATGTCGATGCGCTGGTGCCGGTCGACGCGCTGCTCGTCGCCAAGGCCGGTGTCGCCGGCATTGCCTTCGGTCTGACCGGGCTGACCTTTGCCGAGGCCAATCACGCGCTGGGCGGATGGTTGAAGCGCGTGATCCCCTATGGCCCACTACGACCCGTTATCGGCGGGCTGGCCGTGATTGCGCTGGTCTGGCTGCTCGGAACCCGCGACTATCGTGGCCTGGGTACGCTCGCCGCGACACCGGACAGCCTGACCATCGCCAGCTTCTTTGGTCCCGATACGCACTCGTGGAGCTGGGCGCTGAAGCTGCTCTTTACCGTCGTGACCCTGAGCGCGGGCTTCAAGGGGGGCGAGGTCACGCCGCTGTTCTTTATCGGCGCGGCGCTCGGCAATGCGCTCGCGCCGATGTTCGGAGTACCGTCGGGGCTATTCGCAGCGATCGGCTTCGTCGCGCTGTTCGCGGGCGCGGCCAACACACCGCTGGCTTGCACGTTCATGGGGATCGAGTTGTTCGGCGCGGCCTATGCGGTGCCGATCGCAGTCGCGTGCTTCGTCGCCTACCTCTGCTCAGGCCACAACGGCATCTACCTGTCGCAGCGCGTCGCTGTGCCAAAGGTACCTGCCGCACACCTCACACCCGACGCGACCCTGCGCGATGCCCGCACGCACCGCGCTTCTCGCCGGCGCACGCGCGCCTGATCCTGTTTCCTGTCGAAAGCCCGTCATGCCCAATCGTTTCACCGTCCATCACCGCGAAGTCGGGATGCTGCGCATCTATCTGAAACCGTCCGACAAGATCGGCCCGCGTCGCTTCTGGGGGGCAAAGCCGCTCTATCGCGAGCTGATTCGCACCGCGAAGGCGGACGGCATCATCAACGCCGTCGCGCAAAATACCCATTACGGCTTCAGCAATCACGAACCGATCCGGGAGAACGGCTCGGAAATTGCCGATCCGCATCTGACGATCTGTGTCGAACTGGTCGGCGATCGCGATCAGCTCGACCTCTTCTGTCGCCGGCATGGAGATCTGATCGGCGACAAGGTGATCGTCTACAAACGACTGGAGCATTGGACTATCACGCGCAAAACTGAGCTAACCAGAGCCTGATCGGCGTTCCCGTAAAGGAACGGCCAGCGAGACAGCCGGGGAGTCTGCGCCGATCGCGCGCGTCGCGACTCCCCGGTTTCCCAAAATCTGTTCCCGAATGGGTTTTCCCAAAACGGCCCGTTGAAGATGGAGAAACGGGACGCTCCACAAACGTAGGTATGTGTGACGGAGCGCCTGTCCGCCTCGATCGGCATCGAACGTTGTCACCTAACCCGTCACACGATCTATGCACCCTAATCGGTCCCGGCTCGGGGCGGAATGACACGCTAAGGACCGATCCTTAGCGTACGATTTTGACCATTTTCTCACCGGACCCCTACCGGGTCCCTGTCGCCTCCCGGTCTGCGCGCCAGCTCCGCAGACCGGTTGCTGGACCGAAAGGGTCAGTCGGCGTCTGGGTGGGCGATCTGGTGCTCCAACTCCGCAATGCTCTCGTCGATATCGGCGAGCGCTTCTCTGCGGTCATCCCCTGAAAGGCTGGGGTTGCTGGCAAGGGTGGCGCGGGTGCCGCGCAGCCCCACCAGCGCGCTGGTGAGCGCCGTGCGCTGGATCGCGGCGACGTCGATGCTGGCCGCGGTTTGAGCCGAGGCGGCCGCGGCGCTGGCCTGTGCCGCGCTTGCAGTGGCGGCCTGTACCGTGGCGTTGATGCGGTCGCTGCACACCACCATCACCGTGTGATCGCCTTGGCGACGATTGATGACATAGGCGCCGGGCTGCCCCTCGCTGCCGCAATTCTCCTGCGTCACCGGCTCGTCCATGTGGACGCCCCGGAGGGCGGTTACGACGATGGGCGCTTGCGGGGCAACGGGCGCTGCGGGCGGGGCGGGAGGCATCGGCGCACCTGGGGCGCCGGCCGGTGCAGCCGGGGCTGGCGGCGCGGCCGGGACCACCGTCTGGAGGAGGTGCGGCGCGGGAAGCTCGATGCGGGTGATGTCGATGCCGGTCGTATGGCTCACGCGGGTGCGCAGCGTCTCTGCGGCGTGAGTCCCCGAGGCGGTGAGCCCCAGTGCGCCCATCGCGATGCCGGCGATGCCAACGGAGCCTGTCACGCGACGGAACGGCGAAACGCTGCGGTGCTTGGACAACATCTTCAGTCTCCCCTTGATCTCGTTGACGGTGTGGAGGTGGCAGGCAGCCGAGACGGCGCCGCCGTGCGCGGACTTCACGATCGCGCGGCCATAGGCATAGCGGACGCCCGGGCGGGCGCGGGCGAGGACCATCGCATCGCAGGCCATCTCCTGGTCGGCACGAAAGGCACGAAAGGCGCGCCAGGCGATCGGATTGAACCAGTGGCAGGCGAGCACCGCGAGCGCGATCCAGTTCGCCAGCAGGTCGCCGCGGGCGTGGTGGCCCAGCTCATGCGCGAGCGCGAGCGTGCGCTCCTGGTCGTCGTAGCGTTCGGCGAAGTCGCGGGGGAAGGCGACGTAGCGGCGCCACACCCCGAAGGCGAGCGGGCCCGAGGCAGCGTCCGTCTCGAATACCCGCACCTTTCCTTGTGCGACGTCATAGCCGCGCCCGGAGGCGAGCACGCGCCGGCAGAACTGGGCATGGCGCACCACGTGCCAGCAGAAGAAGAAGGCAGCCCCGACGAACCAGAACAGCACGGCCAGGCCCGGCACATCGGCCATGCCCCAGCCCTGCGGCACCGCGGGGATCGTCGCCACCGGCTGCATCAGCATCAGGGTTCCCGGCGGGATCGGGGCGCCGATCGGGCTGGTCTCCACCAGTCGCAATGGCGAGGGCAGCGGCGGCAGGGCCATGCGGAGCGCGGGCAACAGCCACAGCGCATAAGCGACACTCGGGCCAAAGGCGCGGCGGGTGGGCCCGCGCAGCACCAGCACCAGCAGCATCAGCAACGTCGACGCGATCAGCGTCTCTACCGCCCATCCAATCATTGCTTGAGCTCCTTGAGTAAGGACTCGATCTCCTCGATTTCGCGGCTGCTGAGCTGATCGCGACGCGCGAGGTGCGCCACCAGGGGTGTAAGGCTGCCGCCGAACAGACGGTCGATCAGCCGCTGCGACTCACCCACGACATAGTCCTCGCGGGCGACGAGCGGTCGGTAGCGATAGCGGCGACCGTCCTCTTCGTGCGCGACGGCTTCCTTCGCGAGCAGGCGGCCGAGGAGCGTCTTCACGGTGTTCGCGCTCCAGGCGCGATCTTCCGGCACGCGTTCGACCACCTCCTGGGCGGTGAGCGGGCTCTCGTCCCACAGCACCTCCATCACGACATGTTCGGCATCACTGATCCGTTCGGGCATTACGCGACTCCTGACTACGCATGTAGTCTGCCCATTTACACCTGTAGTCAATAGGGGCGGGATCGCTCCGGCGGGTCGTGCGTTGAGGCGCTGGTGAGAGAGACGAGCCGCCGACCGCGGCGTCGGTCTTCTTTACAGACGTGCTCGCGCAGCGAGTGCCATTAACCCTCGCCTTCCGCGGATTCGCGTGGGTTCAGCGCGTCTGGCACGCCGCCTGCATGTTCTTGATCGTACCGCGCGATCGCGCGCTTCAACGGGCGAGCCGGCGCACTCCACTGGCGTCGGTTCGCCCACCCGGTACCTCTCCTGCAGGATTGAAGGAACGACTCAAGGGAACCACGCCGAGACTCGCGTCGGTGTTCGCAGCAATGCGCGCGGGTTCGAGACCTCACAGGCCGGTAAGCGTGAATGCCCCCGCGTCGACATCGGTTATTGTGGAACGGTGGGCTTCACCACGGACGCCAGGGGCCGAAAGGTGCTGCTTCGGCGGCAAGTCCGCGGTTGCGCGGACGCGGCCAAGCGCATGTGGCCACGACGCCCGCTTCCCCCTGGAAGCGGACGTCGCATCCTATTAGGCAGCGGTCGGCTGTTCGCCGCCGAAGAGCTGGGCGAGTTCGCCGCTCTCGTACATTTCCATCATGATGTCGGAGCCGCCGACGAACTCACCACGCACGTAGAGCTGCGGGATCGTCGGCCAGTCGGAATAGGCCTTGATACCCTGGCGGATGCCCTGATCCTGCAACACGTCGACGCTCTCGAACTCGACGCCAAGGTGATTGAGGATCGCGACGGCGCGGCTGGAGAAGCCGCACTGCGGGAACAGCGGGCTGCCCTTCATGAACAGGACCACGTCATTGCCCTTCACGAGCTGGTCGATCCGGGCGTTGGTGTCTTCGCTCATTTCTCTTACTCCTGTACGGGCACGCCCGTGGTCAACTGCAGGGCGTGCAGCACGCCCCCCATGCGACCACCAAGCGCGGCATAGACGGCCTGATGCTGGCGCACGCGTGGCATTCCACGAAAGCTCTCGGAGACGACGCGCGCGGCATAGTGATCGCCGTCGCCGGCGAGATCGGTGATCTCGACCACCGCATCGGGAATACCGGCGCGGATCAGCGCCTCGATGTCAGCCGCAGCCATCGCCATGGATCAGCGCGCCTCGATCAATTGGCGGCGCGCTTCGACGGTCAGCTCGTCGAGCGCCTTGCGTACGGTCGCCTCGTCGGTCGCGACGCCGGCGGCCGTCAGATCGCCGACCAGCTTGCGGATCACGTCCCCGTCACCGGCTTCCTCGAAATCGGCCTGCACGACCGCCTTGGCATAAGCATCGGTCTCTTCGGGCGTCAGCTTCATCTTCGCGGCCGCCCACTGGCCGAGCAGGCGATTGCGACGCGCGGTCACGCGGAAGGTCATTTCCTCGTCGCGTGCGAATTTGGATTCGAACGCGCGCTCGCGGTCGTCGAAGGTCGTCATGCTGGTCCCCTAATCTATTGCTCCGCAGATAGGATGCGGGCCGCGGCAAGGCAACGGGCGGGTTCACCCGCACCCCGCAGGGCCGGAATCCGGGTTCGGCGAAGCCAGGGCCGCTCTATTCGGAACCCGTGCTCCTACTTTCGCAGGAGCACCGGTTGCCAGGGTCGGAAGCTAAGCCGCAGCAGCGCGCCCTGGTGCGTTGCTCGCCGTGGCGCTCAGCCAGGGACGCGCCTGCGCCACATTGCCTTCATAGCCGGCGATCGCCTCGTCCCGCGCCAAGGTGATGCCGATCTCGTCCACGCCCTGCATCAGGCAGTCGCGGCGGAATGCGTCCATGTCGAAGGGGAAACGATCCTGGAAGGGGGTGGTGACGGTCATCGTTTCCAGGTCGACGGTGACAGGATTGTCACGCGCAACCTCGACGAGGCGGTCGATCGCCTGCTGCGGCAGCACGACGGCGACGATGCCGTTCTTGAACGCATTGCCCGAGAATATGTCGGAGAAGCTCGGCGCGATCACCGCCTTCACGCCCATGTCGCCGAGTGCCCAGGCAGCGTGTTCGCGACTGGAGCCGCAGCCGAAGTTCTCGCCCGCAATCAACACCGGCGCGCCTGCATAGCGGGGATCATCGAAGACATTGCCGGGTTCGGCGCGCACGGATTCGAACGCGCCCTGCCCGAGCCCCTCCCGCGTGGTGGTCTTCAGCCAGCGCGCCGGGATGATGATGTCGGTGTCGATGTTTTTCGCGCCCCAGGGATAGGCGCGCCCTTCGACGCGGGTAACGGGTTCCATGGTGAGCCTTCGTCCGGGCCGCGGATCAGCGCGTCGCAGCGTTGCCCGAGGGGGCGGTGCGCTTCGAGGGCGAGCGCTCGGCGCTCGCGGCATAAGCAGCGGCGAGGCCGCTCAGGATCGCGCCAGCCACCAGC
This sequence comes from Sphingomonas sp. ACRSK, assembly GCF_022346685.1. Classification (NCBI taxonomy): domain Bacteria; kingdom Pseudomonadati; phylum Pseudomonadota; class Alphaproteobacteria; order Sphingomonadales; family Sphingomonadaceae; genus Sphingomonas; species Sphingomonas sp. ACRSK. The sequence goes on from NZ_JAKRNR010000003.1 coordinate 61,485, forward strand.
GCCAACAATGCTCGCTTCATCCGTTATTCCCCATCAAGCTTCGTACATCGGTCAGGCGTCCCGTCACCGCCGCCGCCGCCGCCATCACTGGCGATACCAGATGCGTACGCGCGCCGGGCCCCTGTCGTCCCACAAAATTGCGGTTGGACGTGGAGGCACAACGCTCGCCGGCCGGTACCCGATCCGGATTCATACCGAGGCACATCGAACAGCCGGGCTCGCGCCACTCGAATCCCGCCTCGGTGAAAACCCTGTCGAGCCCCTCGGCCTCGGCCTGGCGCTTGACCAGCCCCGATCCGGAAACGACCAGCGCCTGGCGCACACCGGCTGCGATCCGACGGCCGCGCAGCACTTCGGCCGCGGCGCGCAGATCTTCGATGCGGCTGTTGGTGCAACTGCCGATAAAGATGTTCTCGACCGGGATGTCCTCCATCCGCGTGCCGGGTTCGAGGCCCATATAGTCGAGCGACTTCCTCGCCGCCGTACGCTTGGCCGGATCTGCGAAGCTGTCGGGATCGGGCACGGCACCGGTGATCGAGACCACGTCCTCCGGGCTCGTTCCCCAGGTGAGCGAGGGCGAGATGTCGGCCGCGTCGATGACGACCGTGGCGTCGTACCGGGCACCGGGATCGGTGGCGAGGCTGCGCCAATAGGCGACGGCCTGGTCCCAATCGGCACCCGCGGGGGCCATCGGCCTCCCCTGAAGATAGGCGAAGGTCTTGTCGTCCGGCGCGATCAGGCCGGAGCGTGCGCCCGCCTCGATCGACATGTTGGCGACGGTCAGGCGACCTTCGATGGACATGTCGCGGATGACGCTGCCGGTATATTCAAGAACGTAGCCGGTGCCGCCCGCGGCCCCCAAGCGGCCGACGATCGCGAGCGCCACGTCCTTGGGTCCGACGCCGAAGCCGAGCGTTCCCTCGACGCGCACTTCCATCGTCTTCGACTGTTTCAGCAGCAGCGTCTGGGTCGCGAGCACGTGCTCCACCTCGCTGGTGCCGATGCCGAAGGCGAGCGCACCGAGCGCCCCGTGCGCGGAGGTGTGGCTGTCACCGCACACCAGCGTCGTACCCGGCAGCGTGAAACCCTGTTCCGGGCCTACGACATGGACGATGCCCTGTTCGGCGGCGACCGCGTCGATGTAGCGAATGCCGAACTCGGGAGCGTTGCGTTCAAGGGCGGCAAGCTGGCTCGCACCGGCGGGGTCGGCGATCGGCAGGCGGTTGCCATCCGCGTCCACGCGCGCGGTGGTGGGCAGGTTGTGATCCGGCACCGCGAGGGTGAGATCGGGGCGGCGCACCGGGCGCCCCGCGGCCCGAAGCCCCGCGAACGCCTGCGGGCTCGTCACTTCATGGACGAGGTGGCGGTCGATGTAGATCAGGCAGGTGCCGTCGTCGCGGCGCTCCACGACGTGATCGGCCCAGATCTTTTCGTACAGGGTGAGAGGACGACTAGCCATGCGGCGCGAGTAGCGCTTTCTTGCGCGAACGCAAGGGTTTCAGCAAGGATCGTGCCGTGACGCGGTTTGTGCCTGACGGGACGGGCCAGTACCGGTAGCGCATCCTAACCAGGCCGCGAGCTTCACCGGCGACGGGTACCGCTAGGCCAGGATCCGGCGCTACCCCTCGTAGGCAGCGGTGGTCTTCGTCCGCACTTCCTCCGCGGTCACGCCAGGAGCACATTCGATCAGGCGGAACGAGCTCTGGTGGTCGGGGCGCTGGAAGACGGCCAGGTCGGTGATGATCATGTCGACCACGTTCTTGCCGGTGAGCGGCAGGGTGCAGGCCGGGATGAACTTGGGATCGCCGTTCTTGGACGTGTGCTCCATCACGACGATGATCTTCTTCACGCCGGCCACGAGGTCCATGGCACCACCCATGCCCTTGATCATCTTGCCCGGGATCATCCAGTTGGCGATGTCGCCGTCCTGGCTGACCTCCATCGCGCCCAGCACCGTCAGGTCGATGTGGCCGCCGCGGATCATCGCGAAGCTCTGGTCCGAGCCGAAATAAACCGACTGCGGCAGTTCGGAGATGGTCTGCTTGCCGGCGTTGATGAGGTCGGGATCCTCCTCCCCCGCATAGGGAAACGGACCGATGCCGAGCATGCCGTTTTCGGACTGGAGGGTGACCTCCACGCCTTCGGGGATGTGGTTGGCCACCAGCGTCGGAATGCCGATGCCGAGGTTCACGTAGAAGCCGTCTTGCAGCTCGCGGGCGGCGCGGGCGGCCATCTCGTCGCGGGTCCAGGGCATGGGCTACTCCTTGGGGGTGGCGGCGGAGACGCCGGCGGCTGCAGCGGCACCGGGATCGGTCCAGCGGCGATTGGCGGGAAACACGTCGGCGATCCCGCCCTTCAGCCCCGTGCCGTAGACGGGATTGGGGAGCATGAACCAGCCTGCACCCCAAAGTGGCTCGATCTGCACACCGTCGGCAGCCGCACGTCGGGCCGCCGGCGTCATGCCGGGCGCGGAGAAAAGGTCGCTGAAGTCGCCGAGTTGGTCGCCGACCAGCGCCACGACGCAGTGCGTCTCCGCCACCTGAGCCCGGCGCGCATCCTTGCCGCTGCCCGCGCCCTCTTCCTTGAGGAGCAGGGTTTCGCCCGGAATCGCCTTGCCGAGCCCTGCCCCTTCCAGCGCGCGCGTGGTTGCGGGTGCATTGGCGGCGGTGCGGTTGGAGATGTAGACGACTGCGACGCCCGCCCTACGCGCAGCGCTGATCGCCTCGACCGCGCCGGGCACCGGATCGACCTTGCCGGCGCCGGTCGCTTCCCAGCGGCGCCAGCGCGCGTCATCGTACGAAAGGCCCCGCGCCGCCTCATCGGCTTCGTAGCCGAGGTTGAGGAGCACGGTCTCGTCAATGTCGAGCACGATTGCCAATGGCTTGGCACCGCATTCGACAAAATGGGGGCTGGCGAGCGAGGATCCCGGGGCGAGCACCACCGACGCGACCTCGATGCCGGCCTGGCGATAGTCGGCGCTTGCGCGGACGTGCTGGGCAAGGGCGCGATAGGCCTGGGATGAAAGCGCCGCCGCCTCGCCCGAGCCATAGAGGTACTGCATGCCCGCCGGGACGGTGCCTGCGGCTGCCATGGCGGGCCGGGTGGGCGCTGTCGTCGCCTGAAGCGCGGGGGGACTACCTTCCTCCTCCGCTTGTTCGCGGCGCTTGGCTTCGCGCTTCGCCTGACGGCGCTGTTCGCGCTCCAGCTCGCGCGCCTGTTTGCGGGCAGCCTTTTCGGCGTCCTCCGCTTTCTCGTTCTCGTTCTCGTCCTCGCCGCCGCCGGGAAAGACGACGTTCTTGCCGATCACGGCGGCAGCACCGACCGGCACGGCCGCCACGCAGCCTGGCAGCAGCAGCGCGGTCGCCGAAATGCCCGCAAAGGCGAGCCGCTGCCCAGTCCGCAACATCATCATGCCGCGGGACGCTCCCGCACCGTGCGGAACTCGATCTTCTTGTCGTAGGGGGCCCCCACGATCATGCGCTTCACATAGATGCCCGGAAGATGAATGCCGTCGGGATCGAGGCTGCCGACCGGCACCACTTCCTCGACCTCGGCGACGCAGATGCGACCCGCGGTCGCCATCGGCTGGTTGAAGTTGCGCGCCGTCTTGCGAAACACGAGGTTGCCGGCCTCGTCGGCCTTCCACCCCTTGATGATCGACAGGTCGGCGCGGATGCCGCGCTCGAGGATATACTCCTCCCCGTCGAAGACCTTCACTTCCTTGCCCTCTGCCACCTGCGTGCCGACGCCGGTCTTGGTGTAGAAGCCGGGAATGCCCGCCCCGCCCGCGCGGCAGCGCTCGGCAAGCGTACCCTGGGGGCAGAACTCGACTTCGAGTTCGCCCGACAGATACTGGCGCTCGAACTCCTTGTTCTCGCCCACATAGGAGGAAATCATCTTCTTCACCTGGCGCGAGCGCAACAGCTTGCCCAGCCCCACGCCATCGATGCCGGCATTGTTGCTGGCGATCGTCAGGCCGGAGACGCCCGAAGCTTCGATCGCGTCGATCAGCCGTTCCGGAATCCCGCACAGGCCGAAGCCGCCCGCACAGATCAGCATGTCGTCGCGCAGCAGTCCGTCGAGCGCCGAGGCAGCATCGGGGTAGAGCTTGTTCATCGGCACCTCTCTTCCGTGCGGTCGATAGGTCGAGCCGGGCGGCACGGTCAAGCGCACCCGCGGAGGTGCACCAGTGGCATCGCGCCTGAACAACACGCGACGGCTTGCGCGAACCGCTTTGCCGCGCGAACCTAAGGCGTTGTTAACCTTCGGACGCCATCCCAACGCCGTGATCGCTGCTCTTCCCGCCCCCAGCATGATCGGCAGCGTCGCCCGCCTCGGGCTGGCGTCGCTGGTGCTTTCGGCGGCAAGCCTGTTGCTGACCCGATTCGACGGGAACATTGCCTTCATCTGGGGGAACACGGGGCTGGTGATCGCCGCCTTATCGCTGCGGCCGCGGGACCAGTGGCGATGGCTGCTGCCGGCGTTCGGCGTCGCCATGTTCGCCGCCACCGCCTGCTTCGGCATGGGCCTGGCTGCGGCCGCCCCGCTCCTGGCGGCGACCATGACCGAAGCGACGCTTCCGGCCTGGCTGCTGCGTCGCTGGGAGGGCCGGTTTTTCGACCGGGTTACCGGGGTTGTCATGTTCCTGCTGATCGCGGGGATCATCGGGCCTCTCATCGGCGCGGTGATCGCCGCGAGCGCGATTTCCCTGCTCACCGACGCGAGCTGGCAGCGAACGGCCATCCGGTGGTTCACGAGCCACGGCCTGGGCACCATCACCTTCACGCCGCTGATCATGCTGCTCTTGCGGGGCGACGTCGGGCGCTGGTTCCAGGCGCCACTGCGTGCGCAGATGGGTCCGTTCGCCGTGCTGGGACTGGTGGCGGCAGTGGTAACCGGGGTATTTCTCCAGGACAGCGTCCCGCTGCTGTTCCTCCCCATGCTGCCGATGCTGGCAGCCACGATGCTGTACGTGCGCATCGGTGCCGCGGGCTCGATCCTCCTGCTGGTGGGAATCGGCGGGCTGCTTTCGCTGAGCGGCCACGGGCCGGTTCACGCATTGCCGACCCCGCCGCTGAACCGCATCCTCTTCTTCCAATTCTACGTCGGGTGCGCAGCGCTGCTGGTGCTGCCCGTGGCGGCATTGATCAAGCAGCACCGCCAGGCGATCCGCGACCTCTCCCAGAGCGAAGCGCGATTCCGCCTGCTGTCGGACCGCTCGGCGGATGTCATCTTGGAGGTGGCGCCCGACGGCACGATCCTGCACGCCTCCCCATCCGTCGCGCAGGTCGCGGGACAGCCGCCGGCCTATTATCTGGGGCAGCACGGCTTCACCCTGGTACATCCCGAGGACCAGCACGTTCTGTGGCGCGCCCACCGCCAGGCGCTCGCCAACCCCGACATTGCGCACATCGCCCAGTTCCGCAGCCCACGCGAAACCGCGGAACCGACCTGGTTCGAGGCCGCGCTACGCGGCCTCGGGGGCACCGCCGGGCAGGGGCTGATCGTGATCCTGCGCGACATTTCCGCGCGCAAGGCGACCGAACTGGCACTCGAGATCGCGGCGAGTACAGATCCGCTGACCGGTCTCGTCAATCGGCGGAGTTTCCTCCAGCGGTTGCGCAATCAGATCGAGCATTGCCGGGTCGGCAGCAGCCAAGGCAGCGTCGCGCTTGTCGATCTCGATCACTTCAAGTCGGTCAACGACCGGTTCGGCCATGCGGTGGGCGATCTCGCGCTGCAGGCGTTCGCGCGCATCGCCGCCGCGACGATCGACCGGAGGCACTGTCTCGCGCGCATCGGCGGAGAGGAATTCGCCATCCTGCTCGTGGGAATCAATCCGAAGGAGGCGGAGGCGACATGCGAGCGGCTGCGCGAGGCGGTCGAGCAGTTGAAGGTGGAACTACCCAGCGGGATGCTCGAGATCGAGAGCCCGAGGATCACCGCCAGCATCGGCCTGGCCGCGGTGGATCCGGCGAGCGATCCGGCCACCATTCTCAACCGTGCCGACGAAGCGCTGTACCGCGCCAAGGCGTCAGGCCGGAACTGCGTCCAGGTCGCAGACTAGCAGGGCATGCAAAAGGCCGCCCCGGTCTCCCGGAGCGGCCCCATGCCTCCGCTCTCGCGGAACTCGTGTCGGCTCAGATGTCGTCGCCGAGGGCGCCCTTCACCTTGCCGGCGAACTGCTGCACCTTGCCCTTGCCTTCTTGCACCGCGCCTTCGTCGCGGGTGGCGGGGTTGTTGCTCTGCTGCTTCGCCTTGCCGAGCGCTTCGTTGACGTTGCCTTTGATCTTGTCGGTGAGTTCACCCATGATCGTCTCCTCTCGGTGGCCGCGGCAGCAGCGGGAAGCGCGCCGTTCAGCCATCGTAAGAAGAACGGGTGGCACGGATCGCGGTTCCACGATCCGGTATCCCGACTTGCTTTAGATCAGTCCGGCGAGCGGGCTCGACGGGTCCGCATAGCGGCGCTTGCCCATGCGACCGGCGCGATAGGCGAGCCGCCCCGCCTCCACCGCCGAGCGCATCGCCTGCGCCATCAGGATCGGGTCCTTGGCCTCTGCAATGGCGGTGTTCATGAGCACGCCGTCGCAGCCAAGCTCCATCGCGGCGGCCGCGTCCGAGGCGGTGCCGACGCCCGCGTCGACCAGCACCGGCACCTTCGCGCCCTCCACGATCAGGCGGATCGTCACCTTGTTCTGGATGCCAAGGCCGGAGCCGATCGGCGCCCCCAGCGGCATGATCGCGACGGCGCCGACATCCTCCAGCCGCTTGGCGGCGATGGGATCGTCCACGCAATAGACCATCGGCTTGAAACCTTCCTTGGCCAGGATCTCGGTCGCGCGCAGCGTCTCGACCATGTCGGGATAGAGGGTGCGCGCCTCGCCCAGCACCTCCAGCTTCACCAGCTCCCAGCCGCCGGCCTCGCGCGCAAGCCGGAGCGTGCGGATCGCGTCTTCTGCCGTGAAGCAGCCGGCGGTGTTGGGAAGATAGGTGATCTTCTTGGGGTCGATGAAGTCCGTGAGCATCGGCGCGTTGGGATCGGTGACGTTCACCCGGCGCACGGCGACCGTGACGATCTCCGCGCCCGAGGCTTCGACCGCAGCGGCATTCTGCGCCATGTCCTTGTACTTGCCGGTGCCGACGATCAGGCGCGAACGAAAGCGCTTGCCGGCGACCTCCCAGCGATCCTCGTCCACCGCCACCGCATGGTCGCCGCCGCCGACGAAGTGCACGATCTCCAGCTCGTCGCCGTCGTGGAGCTTGGCTTCGTGCAGCGTCGAGCGGGGCACCACCTCCAGGTTGCGCTCGACCGCGACCTTCTCCGGCACTAGCCCGATCTCCGCCGCGAGTTCGGCGATGGTCTGGCCGGCGCGGACGCGCTTGTGCTCGCCGTTGACGATGATCGTGATGGTGCCGTCGTTGTGCATTCGGGTTCGCCTTGCCTGTCGTCGTCCGCGGCGCGTCTCGACTTCGTCCGACGCTCGGGGCTATGGCCGGCGCATATAGGGTGCCGGCGACCCGGCCCGCAACCGAAAGGCAGCGCATGGCGGACACCGTCCCAGCAACCGTCTACGTCCTCAACGGCCCCAACCTGAACCTGCTGGGACTGCGTGAGCCCGAGATCTACGGCTCCGACACGCTGGACGACATCGCCGGCATGCTGGAGGACCGGGCCCGCGAGCTCGACCTGGAGATCGACCTGCGCCAATCGAACCACGAAGGCCATCTGATCGACTGGCTGCACGAGGCGCAGGCGCAGCGCGCGCGCGCTGTGCTGCTGAACGCAGGCGGCTTCACCCATACGTCGGTGGCGCTGCACGATGCGATCAAATCGGTGAAGACGCCGGTGATCGAGGTGCATCTGTCCAACCCGCACCGGCGCGAGGCTTTCCGCCATACCAGCCTGATCGGACAGGCGGCCAAGGGAACCATCGCCGGATTCGGCGCGCTTTCCTATCTGCTGGCGCTTGAAGCCGCCGCGCGCATCTGACAGGAGCGCGGTTTTTCCCCTGGGGGTCTCATGGCAGAAGATACGCAACCCGCCACCATGGCGATCGACATCGAGCTGGTACGCCAGCTGGCGGAAGTCCTGGACCAGACGCAGCTGACCGAGATCGAGGTCGAGGACGGCAGCCGCAAGGTTCGCGTGGCGCGCAAGGCAGCGCCGGTCGCGCAGGTGCCGATGGCGATGCCGCAGGCCTATGCGCCGCAGCCGGCCCCGATGGCCGGTGCACCGGCCTCGCCGGCCGCAGCCCCAGCCGAAGCCGGCGGTTCGGCACCGACGGCAACCGCGGACGCAGTCAAGTCGCCGATGGTCGGCACCGTCTATCTGGCCGCAGAGCCGGGCGCCAAGCCGTTCGTCTCGGTCGGCCAGAAGGTCGCCGCCGGCGACACGCTGGTCATCATCGAGGCGATGAAGGTGATGAACCCGATCCAGGCGACTGCGGCCGGCACCGTCACCGCAGTGCTCGTCTCCAACGGCCAGCCGGTCGAGTTCGACCAGCCGCTCGTCGTCGTCGAGTAAGCCCGTGCCCGAAATCAAGAAGCTGCTGATCGCGAACCGCGGCGAAATCGCGCTCCGCATCCATCGCGCCTGCCATGAGATGGGCATCAAAACGGTGGCGGTCCATTCGACCGCCGACGCTGATGCGATGCACGTGCGGCTGGCGGACGAGGCGGTGTGCATCGGGCCGCCGTCGGCGACCGAGAGCTACCTCAACATCCCCAACATCATCTCGGCCGCCGAGGTGACGGGCGCGGACGCGATCCATCCGGGCTATGGCTTCCTGTCGGAAAACGCCAAGTTCGCCGAGATCGTCGAATCGCATAACCTAATCTTCGTCGGGCCCAAGCCCGAGCACATCCGCACGATGGGCGACAAGGTCGAGGCGAAGCGCACCGCCGGCGCGCTGGGGCTGCCGCTGGTACCGGGCTCCGACGGCGCGATCAGCGACCTGGCCGAAGCCAAGGCGCTGGCCGAACGGATCGGCTATCCCGTCATCATCAAGGCGGCATCGGGTGGCGGCGGCCGCGGCATGAAGGTCTGCACCAGCCCCGACCAGCTCGAGACGCTGATGCAGCAGGCGGGTACCGAGGCGAAGGCCGCGTTCGGTGACGCGACCGTCTATATGGAAAAGTACCTGGGCAACCCCAGGCACATCGAATTCCAGGTGTTCGGCGACGGCAACGGCAACGCCATCCACCTGGGCGAGCGCGACTGTTCGCTCCAGCGCCGCCACCAGAAGGTGCTGGAGGAAGCCCCCTCCCCGATCCTGTCGGCCGCCGAGCGCGACCGCATGGGCGGCATCGTCGCCAAGGCGATGGCCGACATGGGCTATCGCGGTGCGGGCACGATCGAGTTCCTGTGGGAAGACGGCGAGTTCTACTTCATCGAGATGAACACCCGCCTGCAGGTGGAGCATCCGGTCACCGAGATGATCACCGGCGTCGACCTGGTGCGCGAGCAGATCCGCGTCGCCGAAGGCCATCCGCTGTCGGTCCAGCAGGACGAGATCGAGTTCCGCGGCCACGCGATCGAGTGCCGCATCAATGCCGAGGATCCGCGCACCTTCACGCCCTCGCCGGGCAAGGTCGCGGCCTATCACGTGCCGGGCGGCATGCACGTCCGCGTCGATAGCGGCCTCTATGCCGGCTACAAGGTGCCGCCCTATTACGACAGCATGATCGCCAAGCTGATCGTCTATGGCCGCACGCGCGAGGGCTGCCTCCTTCGCCTGCAGCGCGCGCTCGACGAGTTCGTGATCGAGGGGATGAAGACCACCATCCCGCTTCACCAGGCGCTGCTCGACGACCCCGAGTTCCGCGAGGGAGCGTACACGATCAAGTGGCTGGAGGAGTGGCTGGCAAAGCAGCCGGCGGCCTGAGTGCAGGCGGGATCGGCGCATGCGACACTTCGCGCGCCGCTCTCGCTTCCCTCCACTTCCTCCACCAAACAGCAGGGAAGAACGCGTTGAAGGCGACCATCTGGCACAATCCCCGCTGTTCGAAGTCCCGTGAAGCGCTGGCCATCCTGGAGGCGACACCCGGCGTGGAGGTGACGGTTCGCGACTATCAGAAGCTGCCGCCTTCCCGCGCGGAGTTGGCGGCGCTCTACGCGCGTGTCGGCATGACACCTGCCCAGGGCCTTCGTCGGAGCGAGACGATCGCCAAGGAGCAGGGGCTGGGGGCTGCCTCCGACGACGCGATCCTCGACGCCATGGCCGCGCACCCGATCCTGATCGAGCGACCGCTGGTCGAGACCGACAAAGGCGTACGCCTCTGTCGTCCGCCCGAGACGATCCGCGAGATCCTCTGAACCATGGCCAGGACCACGCCCCCGCTAGAGCCCGGTCGCAACTGCTGGCGGATCGAGCCGGCGAGTCGCGCCGCCGTCATCATCGATGCCGACGCCTATTTCCGGCTCGCCCGCGCCGCGATGCGGAGGGCGGAGCAGCAGCTGCTGCTGATCGGCTGGGACTTCGACGGCCGCATCAAGCTGGTGCAGAACGACGAGGATGACGCTCCCGCCCGCGTCGGCGCGTTTCTTGAATGGCTGGTGGGCGCGCGCAAGCGGCTGCACGTCCACATCCTGCGCTGGGACACCGGCGCGGTGAAGTCGATGTTTCGCGGCACCACCATCCTGACGCTGCTGCGCTGGAAGGCGCACCCGCGCATCACCGCGAAGCTCGACGCCTTCCACCCCCCCGCCGCGTCACACCACCAGAAGGTCGTGGTGATCGACGACTGCCTCGCCTTTTGCGGCGGTATCGACATGACCGCCGACCGTTGGGACACGCGCGAGCACCGCACCGACGAGCCAGCGCGCGTGGAGCCGAACGGCACCCCTTATGGTCCCTGGCACGACGCCACCACCGCACTCGCCGGACCGGTCGCAAAGACACTGGGCGAACTCTGCCGGACGCGCTGGAAATTGGCGGGCGGGCAGCCTCTGCCGGTGCCGAGCGAGGATGCGACCCCGCCCTGGCCGGAGGGACTGGACGCGACCTTCACCGACGTCGAGGTCGCGATCTCGCGCTCCTCGCCCGAGATGCCGGACCAGCCGCCGGTTCGCGAGATCGAAGCGCTGTACCTGGACCTGATCGCGCGCGCCGAACGCTGGATCTATGCCGAGAGCCAGTATTTCGCGTCGCGCAAGATCGCCGAAGCCATCGCCCGCCGGCTCGACGAGCCGGACGGGCCAGAGATCGTGATCGTCAACCCGGTGAGCGCGCAAGGCTGGCTGGAGCCGATTGCGATGGACACGGCGCGCGCGCGGCTCGTCGAGGCGCTGCGCCGGCGCGACCGCCACGGGCGCTTCCGCGTCTATCATGCCGAAAACGACGCGGGCGAGCCGATCTACATCCACGCCAAGGTGACGGTGATCGACGGCGAGATCCTGCGGGTGGGATCGTCCAACTTCAACAACCGGTCGATGCGGCTCGACACCGAATGCGACGTGACGATCGACGCGACCCGGCCGGCGAACGCCCATGCGGCACCGGCGATCGCCAATGTCGCCCATGCGCTGATCGCCGAGCATTGCGGCACGGAGCCTGGAACCGTCGCACGCCACATGGCCGACACCGGCTCGCTGATCGCGGCTATCGACGCGCTGAGCCCGACCAGCGGGCGGCGCCTGCGCGCCTATGAGGAGCCCGATCTCTCCAGCGTCGAAAAGTGGCTCGCCGACAATGAGGTGCTCGATCCGGAGGGGCCGGAGGAGATGTTCGAGGCGCTGTCGAACCGTGCCGGTCTGCTGCGCCGCCTGCGGCCCGGACATGCGGCGCCCGTACCCAAGTCGCTCTATGCAGCGGGCGCGGTGACACTTGCTGCAGTCGGCGGTACGATCGGTGCGGCGATGTGGCGACGCCGGAGGAACGGCGGGTAAGTTCTTCGCGGCGGCCGCTTCCTACGGCGAGCGGTTCCGAGCAGGCGGGAGCCGAGGGCGCAAGGCCCCCCTGCACGCTGCTTCATTTCGGGCCGGTCCCGCTCTAACCTGGACGCACGATGATCGCCGCTATCGCCCAACTGCTGTTCTGCCAACTGATCGGCGAAGCCCTGAACCGCGGCGCAGGCATCCCGCTCCCCGGTCCCGTGCTCGGCATGTTCCTCCTGTTCGTCTGGCTGAAGCTCCGCCCCGCCGAGCGGGTCGAGCTGAAGGCGGTGGCGACCTGGCTGATCGGCCACTTCGCCGTGCTGTTCGTGCCGGCAACCATGGGCCTGATCGACGAAGGACCGGCGCTGGCGCGCGACGGCATCGCCATCCTCGTCGCCTGTGTGGGCGCCACGCTGCTGACGATCGCGGTAACGGCGCTCGTGTTCCGCTGGGTCTCCGATCGCGACGGAACCGCGGCATGACCGCGCTCGCCGCGCTCCTCCACACGCCGCTGCTGTGGATCGCCGTCACCCTGCTGGTGTTCGAGGGTGCCGACACCATCTCCCGCCGGAGCAACCGCCATCCGCTCGCGCATCCGGTGCTGATGTCCGTCCCGGTGCTGGCGGCGATCCTGTTCGCAACCGGCACGCCCTATAGGACCTATGCGCAAGGTACGGCGACGCTGACCTTCCTGCTGGGGCCGGCGACGGTGGCACTGGCCGTGCCGCTGTGGCGCAACTGGCCGCTGGTGCGCCGGTCGGGCAAGGCGGTGCTCGCAGCCCTGCTCGCCGGATCGCTGACGGCGATCCTGAGCGCGGTCGCGATCGGCTGGGCGCTGGGCGCCTCGCCCGAGGTGCTGGCGACGCTGGCGACGCATTCGGCGACAACGCCGGTCGGCATGGCGATCGCCGAGAGCATCGGCGGCATAGCTGCGCTGGCCGCGGTAACGATCCTGACGACCGGCATCCTGGGCGCGATGGTGGCGACGCCGCTGCTCAACCGGCTGGGGATCACCGATCCTCGCGCGCGCGGCTTTGCGATCGGCGTCACCGCCCATGGCCTCGGCACCGCCCGCGCGTTCCAGGTGAGCGAGACCGCCGGCACCTTCGCGGGCATGGCCATGGCACTGAACGCGGCGATGACTGCCCTGCTGCTGTCCGTCGTGGCGCTGCTTTGAAGGCACCACGCTTCCCCGGCCAATCGGTACCGGTTAGCATCGGCACGACGCGCCGCTGGAGGGCAGCCGCATGAAACAAGCCCGCGGCGAGCCGGCAGGATCGATGGCTGAACAAGCGCCGACCCCTGAAGCGGCACTCCTGCGGCGGGGGCGGAGCGCCCGGCTGGCATGGCTGTGCCTCGGTCTGCTGCTGGTGGCGATCGGCTTCGTGGGCGTGTTCGTGCCGCTGCTGCCGACGACCGATTTCCTCATCCTGGCGCTGCCCTGTTTTGCGCGCTCGTCACCGCGGCTGGAGCTATGGCTGCTGCGGCACCCGCGGTTTGGCCCGGCCCTGCTCGCCTGGCGTGAACGAGGCGCGGTGCCCCGGCATGCCAAACTCGCCTCCTGCCTGGGCATGGTCATCGGCTTCGGCCTGTTCTGCTGGGCCGTGCAGCCGGGCTGGATCGTCACGCTGATGGTCGCGGCGGTGCTGGTCGCTTGCGGCACATGGGTGCTGCGGCGTCCCTCCTAGCGTCGGCGCGACGCTGCGTGTCGGGAGGGCGTGCGACGCCGGTGGTCACGCGCCGCGTAGCGCCAAAGTTGTCTCGACTTCGTAAAGCATGCGAATTGTTCGGCGCGTGCTTGCTGGAGCTATCGCGAAACAGAAATTGATGTAACAAATCGCACACGCCAACTGACGACAGCGGCACAGCAGGAGCCGCGTCTATCCGGGGGGAGATCTGAATGCGTGCGCTGTCCTTTGCCGCCATGCTGTTGCTTGCGAGCACGGCCACCTCGACCATGGCGCAGGCTCCCGGCAACACAGGCCCCTACAATGCGGCATTCCTGAAGGGCGGGATCGGCATTGAGCGCCCGCTGCAAAGTAGCGAGGCGGCAGTGGTGGCGGGCGCACCCTGGTCTATCTCGACCTGGGTACGGCCGGACGAAGCCCGGGCAGACGCCACCCTGGTCGCGGTCGGCGATCTGGCAGGCGCAAGCCGAAGGCTGCAATTGCGCGAGGGCAGGCCAGAAGCAGTCGATGGCGGGCAGACGGTCTCCGGCCGCGTTGTTCTTGCACCAGGCAAGTGGACGCATCTGGCGGCGGTGTCGGACGGACGCACCCTCACCCTCTATGTCGACGGCCGGCGCGTCGGGCGCGGGGCCGCGCCTTCCACTGTCGTCGCCCCGCGGCTGGGGATCGCTCCGATCGTCGACGGGCGCCATTTCGGTGGCACGCTGGTACACGCCGCCTTCACCGGCGCGGCAGTGACCCCGGAGAGGATCGCGACTGCCGTCCGCGACCGCCCCGACTTCGACCTGGTGCAGATCTGGCGCGTAGGCGTTGGCTGGGAGTGGCAGAAGCAGGCGAACACCGGGCTTTGGCGCCAGCAGGACCCGTGGACCCTGCCCCAGGCACGCGGCAAGGCGATCACCGCACCCAAGGCACGGCCCGCGGAAGGGACTGCGCCGCTCACCCGCAATGCCGACGGGCGATGGACGATCCACGGTTGGCAGCTGGCAGCCGCCCCCGACGTAACGGAGGATGGGGGCGCCCTGTCGCGATCGGCGCGGGCAAGCGGCACCTGGCATGCGGCGACAGTACCCGGCACCGTGCTGACCACGCTGGTCGATCGCGGCGTCTACCCGCACCCCTATTACGGGCTCAACAACCTCGCGATTCCCGAGAAGCTGGCGCGCCAGGATTACTGGTACCGCACCAGCTTCACCGTGCCGCCCGAGGCGGCGGGCAAGCGGCTGACGCTGATCTTCGGCGGCATCAACTATGCGTCGGAGATCTGGGCCAACGGTCAACGGCTCGGAACCACCAAAGGCGCGTTCATCCGCGGCCAGTTCGATTTCGTGCCGGTCGCGGGCGAGAACCGCTTGGCGATCCGCGTGTCTCCCCCGCCGCACCCAGGGATTCCGCACGAACAGTCTATCACGGCGGGCGTCGGCGAGAATGGCGGCCAGCTTGCGATCGACGGCCCGACCTTCATCGCGACCGAAGGGTGGGACTGGATCCCCGGCATCCGCGATCGCAACACGGGCCTGTGGCGTCCGGTCGAACTGTTGGCGCACGGCGACGTCCGCATCCTAGACCCGCAGGTGATCACCGACCTGCCACTGCCGCGCACCGACGTCGCCGATGTCCATGTGACCGTGCCGGTCGAGAACGGCGGCACGGCCGCGCGGCAGGTAACCGTGCGCGCGGCCTTCGGTGACGTACGGGTGGAAAAGACTGTGTCGGCGCCGCCGGGGGAGAGCCGGGTCGTCTTCACGCCGGCCGAGTTCCCGGCGTTGCGCGTGCGCAACCCGCGGCTGTGGTGGCCCAACGGCTATGGCGAGGCGGCGCTCTATCAGCTTTCGTTGGAGGCGCTCGCCAACGGGCAGCTTTCGGACACCAGGACCCAGCGCTTCGGCATCCGCGAGGTGAGTTACGACCTGTCGCTGTTCGATCATGCGGGGGCGCTGCGCCGCGTCAACGTGCAGACCACCGACGGCAAGCTCGCCGGCACCAAGCTGATCGACGTGACCCATGAGGGGATCAAGCAGAGCCCGCGTGGCTGGGCGGAGTCGCTGACAGCGGCCGGCGAGCGATCGCCCGCCGTCACGCCCGTGCCGCAGCTGATGCCGGAGCCCCACCTCACGATCCGCGTGAATGGCGTGCCGATCGCCGCGCGCGGCGGCAATTGGGGCATGGACGATGCGATGAAGCAGGTCAGCCGCGAGCGCCTCGCCCCCTATTTCCGCCTCCAGAAGGAGGCACACATGAACGTCATCCGCAACTGGATGGGCAACAACAACGAGGAGGAGTTCTTCGAGCTTGCCGACGAGAACGGGATGATGATCCTCAACGACTTCTGGCAGTCGACCCAGAATTTCCAGGTCGAACCGCAGGATCCGCAGCTGTTCCTCGCCAACGCCGTGGACACGGTGAAGCGCTATCGCAATCACCCGTCGATCATCCTCTGGTTCGGCCGCAACGAGGGCGTCCCCTACCCTGCGCTCAACGAGGGGCTGGACGACGTGATCGCCGAACATGACGGCACGCGCTGGTTCACCGGCAGCTCCAACGTGGTGAACCTGCAGGGGTCGGGCCCGTACAACTATCGCCCGCCAGTCGGCTATTTCACCGATCTCGCCACCGGCTTCTCCGTCGAGACGGGCACGCCGTCGCTCTCCACGCTGGAGTCGGTGAAGGCGTCGGTGCCGGAGAGCGAGCTGTGGCCGCTCAGCGACACGCTAGCCTATCATGACTGGCACTTCGCGGGGAACGGCGACACCAAGACGTTCATGCAGACGCTGGGCACGATGTTCGGCGGGGCCAGCAGCTTCCCCGACTTCGAGCGCAAGGCGCAGATGATGAACCTCGAAACCCACAAGGCGATGTACGAGGGGTTCCTGGGGCATCTGTGGACCAAGAATTCCGGCCGCTTGCTGTGGATGACGCACCCGGCGTGGCCGTCCAACGCGTGGCAGATCTACAGCTGGGACTATGACACCCACGCTGCTTATTATGGGGCGAAGAAGGCCGCCGAGCCGCTGCACGTGCAGCTGAACCTGCCGGGCAACGAGCTGGTCGTGCTCAACACCACGCAAGCGGCGGTACCCGGTCTCACCGCGCGGACGCGCGTGGTGAGCCTCGACAATCGCGAGCTGTTCACGAGGACCGATCGGGTGGATGCCGCCGCGAACCAGGCAACGAAGCTGGAGCCAGTCCCGCTCGACCGCATCTTTGCGCAGGATTCGATGGTGCTGGTGAGCCTCCAGCTGCTGGACGGGCAGAACCGGGTGGTCGCCGAGAACTTCTACTGGCGTGGCCGTGACCCCGCTTCCTACCGGGCGCTGAACGACCTGGCACAGGTAGCTCTCGATGCCACCGCTGCAGCACCCGTCGCAGATGGCGACGACCGGATGATCGCGGTGACGTTAACCAATCCAGGCCAGGTGCCGGTGCTCAACGCCAAGCTGACGCTGGTGGACGCGCACGGCGAGCGCATCCTGCCGGCCTATTACAGCGACAACTACGTCGCGCTGCTGCCCGGCGAACGCAAGCGCATTGAGGTGCGCTATCCGGCGAGCATCTCCGCGACGCCGTCGCTCACCTTGCGCGGGTGGAACGTCGCCCAGCAGCCGGTGGCGGTCGCGAAATGAGCGCGCGCCTCCTCGCGCCGGTCGCAGCGCTGCTGCTCCTGGGTGCAGCTCCGGCTCCGCCACGCGTCACGCTTCCCGGCGGGACGGTGGAGGGCGCCAGTGCGGAGGATGGCGCCCTGGTCTTCCAAGGAATCCCCTATGCCGCGCCACCGCTCGCCGAGTTGCGCTGGGCCGCGCCCCAGCCGGTGCGCGCCTGGCAGGGCGTCCGCCCAGCCAAGGTCCGGGCGCCTGCCTGCCCGCAGAACGACGATGGCTGGAACCGCACCGACGCCGCGCACTACAGCGAAGATTGCCTGACGCTCGACATTCGCACGCCCGGACTCAGGGGCAAGCGGCCGGTGATGGTGTGGATCCACGGCGGCAGCAATCGCGCGGGATCGGCTGGCGGCATGGTGGAGTCCCGCATCACCCGAAAGGGCGTCGTGCTGGTGGCCATCCAGTATCGCCTGGGTGTGCTCGGCTTCCTCGCCCCCCGGCAGGCAGCGGTCAACGGCACCGCGGGTAACTATGGGCTGATGGACCAGATCGCAGCGCTCCGCTGGGTGCGCGCGAACATCGCCCGCTTCGGCGGCGACCCGGATCAGGTGACGCTGTTCGGCGAGTCGGCGGGCTCGCAGGACGTGTCGCTGATGCTGGCTGCACCCGACGCACGGGACCTGTTCAAGCGCGCCATTCTGCAGAGCGGCACGCCGGGCTTCGGCCAGCCGTTCCGGCCCCTGCGGGACGCCTTCGCGATCGCCGACCAGGCGGAACGGCTGGCCGGGGGAGCAGGCCTTGCCGGGCTCCGTGCGGCGCCGGTGAAGCAGCTGCTCGAGATCGACACCAAGCTGTCGGACCCGTCGCTGCACACCAACGGCTTCCTGTGGCTCAAGACGACCATCGATGGTCGCGTGCTGCCGGAGTCTCCGCGGCGCCTGCTCGCTAAGGCGCCTCGTAAACCCGTGATCATCGGGACCAACCGCGTCGAGTTCGGGCCCAAGGAAGGCGCGACGGATATCAAGGAGACGCTGCAACGCGTCTACGGTCCACGCGCGGGAGAGGCGCAGCGGCTGTATGCTTTCGGCACGCCCGGGCGCGATCCGCGGCTCGGCCACCCGGCGCTGGAAATCGAGACCGACTGGGTGTTTCGCTGCCCCGCCATCACGCTCGCCACCCAGTTCGTCCGCCAGGGCTGGCCCGTGTGGAGCTACGAGTTCGACCTTGCACCCGATGGCGGCCTCACCAGCCATGCGATCGAAATTCCCTATGTGATGGACGCGCGGCCGATCGGCGGCGGAGCATCGCTTCAGGACTATTGGGTGAATTTCGCGCTACGCGGCGATCCGAACGGCGGCGCTCTCCCGCGCTGGCCGGCCTTTTCCGCGGACGCGCGTCGCTATCTCGCGATCACGCCGAAGGGCGTGGAGGCTGCGGAGAAGCTGCGGACGGAAATCTGCGCACTGAGGAACGAGATCTAGCGGGCGGCGGCGCGGCGCCCGCCGTCACCACCATCGACGGTCCGGGCCAGAAAGGCGGCGTGCGGTTCGGCCTGTGCAACCGTCGCGGCAATCGCCGCGCGCATCCGCGCGAAGGTGTCGGTGAGCTCGGCGATGCTGAACCGGTCGGCCAGCGGCGACGGATGCTCGGGCAGATCCTCGAACCCGGCATAGAGGCTCAGCCAGCTGGGGTCTTGAAAGGTTTCCCATTCGCGTCGGGCGAACTCGCCACTCGCGCGCCAGGTATCGAGCTTGAGCTGCAGCCCCTCAGTCGGCGGCATCGCCCGCATATGGTCCCAGAACGGCTCGCCGTGGCGGCGATTCGCCCAGTAGTGCAGCAGCAGGAAGTCGCGGAGCCGTTCGAACTCCAGCACGGATTGATGGTTGTAGATCGCAGCCAGGCGTGGATCACAGGCGCGGTCCGGAAAAAAGCGCACCAGCCGCTCCAATCCCGTCTGGATGAGCGAAATGCTGGTCGATTCCAGCGGCTCCAGGAAGCCCGAGGCGAGCCCCAGCCCAACGACGTTGCGCTCCCAGAAACGCGCACGATGGCCGGTGGTGAAGCGCAGATGGTTCGGCTGGCCGAGCGGCTCGCCTTCCAGCTGCTCCAGCAGCATGGTTTCCGCCGACGCGTCGTCGAGGAACTCGGAGCAATAGACATGCCCGTTGCCGATGCGGTGGCGTAGCGGGATGCGCCACTGCCAGCCGGCGCGGCGCGCAGTGGCGACGGTGAATGGCTCTTGCGCGGCATCCCGCGGGCGGCAGGGAATGGCGATCGCGCGGTTGACCGGCAACCAGCGGCGCCAGTCGACATAGGGGACCTCCAGCGCCTCCCCCAGCAACAGGCTGCGAAAGCCCGAGCAATCGATCCAGAGATCCCCTTCGATCCGTCGCCCATCCTCCAGCAGGACCGCGGCCACATGGCCGGTCTCGCCATCCCGCTCGACGCGGTCGATCCGTCCATCGACGTGAACGACACCGGCCGCGACCGCACGGTCGCGCAGCAAGGTGGCGAACTTGCTCGCATCGAAGTGCACCGCGAAGTCGAAGACGCCGAGGTCGTTCGTAGGCTTTTGCGCAGGTGCCAGGAAGCGGCCCTGCTCGGCCAGCTGGCTCGCGAGCGAATAGGCGCCAAGCGGGGTCGGGTCACCCGCCTGCCGCAGCTTCAGCCAGTAATGGTGGAAGGCGACGCCGCGCGCAGGCGTGCCGTAGAGGCCGAAGGGATGAAAGAAGCGGTGGCCGGGCGCCTTCCATCCATCGAAGCGGATGCCGTATTTGATCGTGCCTTCGGTCTCGCGCAGCACCTCGGCATCGCTGAGGCCCACAGCCGCGAAGAAGTCGCGGATCGCGGGCACCGTCGCCTCGCCGACGCCCACCGTACCGATCGCAGAGCTTTCAACCACCGTGATCGAGAGCCGCAGGTGATCGAGCTGGCGCGCGAGAAAGGCAGCCGCCATCCAGCCGGCCGTGCCGCCGCCCACGATCACGATGCTGCGGATCGGGTCCATCCTGTTCCTCCCGCGCGAAGGGTACGCCCGCAAACGAAGGCCGCCGCACTTGATGGTGCGGCGACAAGGTGAACCATCCGCGCGCCGTTAGAAGCGCGCGCGCACCCCGGCGATGAAGCGCCGTTCGTAGATGTTCTCGAACAGCACCTGGTCGCTGAAGGTCAGGTAGTAACGCTCCGTCTCTGCAGTGAGGTTGGCCGCTTGACCGTAGAGCGTGAGGTACGGCAGCACGTCGTAGGAGATCGACGCGTCCAGATAGTTGGTCGGCCGCTGGTACTGCGCGAGTCCCGGGATGCCGCCATAGTCGGACGAGACCAGCCGCTTGGAGCGATAGTTATACGCGATGCGCGCCTGGAAACCGTATTTCTCGTACCAGAGGGCAGCATTGATCTGATGCTTGGAGTTGTCCTGGAACGGCTGGTCGTGGCCCGCCAGGTCCACGCGCCCCGTGTCGCCGAGCGAAAGGGTGTAGTTTGCATCCACGCCGAAGCCGCTGAGGAATCCGTCCACGCCATAGTCGGCAAGCGCCTGGCGCGCGGACGCTTCGATGCCCTTCAGCGTGCCGCCCTCGCCCTGCTGGGTGGTGCTGACGGGGACCGGCCGGCGGATCACGCCGTCGTTGTCCGGGATGTCGTTCCGGATGACCGTCGTATTCTCGATGAAGCTGTCGACGTTGATGTAGAAGGCGCCGAGAGCGACCAGGCTCGACTGCCCGGTGTAATATTCCAGGCTCGCCTCGGCATTGTCGGCGCGCCACGGCTCCAGCTGCGGGTTGCCGCGTGCGTTGGCGCCGCGGGCCTCGAACAGCCCCGTGGCGGTGTTGATGGCATAGTTGACGTTGAGGCCGCCGCCCCATTGCAGGAAGTCGAGCAGCGTCATCGTCTTGGCGAAGGCGGCACGCAGCCGCAGTCCCTGAGTCAAGTCGACCGCGACGTTGAAGGCCGGCAGGAAATCGGTGAACTCACGCTTCGTGAGCAGATCTCCAGCGTCGACGCCGGAAACGCCATAGGGCTGGGGCACGCCGACGATGTTCTGGCGCACGGTGAAGCGGGTGTTGACGATGCGGACGCCGCCGTTCGCCTTGAACGGCAGGCCGAATACCTCGCCCTCGCCCGCGACCTCGGCATAGCCGGAGATCTGGCTGAGCTTAATTCCGAAGGAATCCGCCGGATTCACGTTGTTGACGCTGCCGGGATAGAAGCTGTTCTGGAAAGCCTCGGAGTCGTCCATCGCCTTCGGGTCCAGCACCCACAGTGTCGGCGCGCCGGCGGCCGGCAGTTGATACTGCTTCATCAGGCCGGCGAAGACCGGGTCGTCGCCCTGCCGGGTGAAGCCGGCGGTATAGGGAGTGCCTGCCGCATCGCGGACCGCACAGGCATTGTCGCCCAGGTTGACGTCGAATGCCTTCCACTTGACGTAGCAGCCACCCGCCGGGTTCGCGGGGTTGTCGGTGTTGCCCGCATAGAAGGGCGAGATGCGCTCGAAGGTGAACTGGTCGACGCTACGCTCGCCGTAGCGCGCACCGAATTTCAGGCTGAAGGTGTCGCTCGCCTTCCACTCGGCATCACCGCGCAGGGCCCACAGGTCGCCATCCTGGTAGACGTTGTTTTCCGAGGAGATGGTCTTGAGCCCGTAGCGCGAGACATCCCCCACCTGTTCGAGGAACGCCGGTGAGAAGCCGAACACCGGCTTGGCGCTGGTATAGTTGACGGTCGCATCCTGGCTGTAGGCTCGATAGCCGGTGGGGTTGAATCGGATGTCCCCGCCCGGATAGTTGCCGACGCCGTCATATGCCCATTGATACCCGTCCGTCAGGTTGAACTGGGCGTAGGACTGGTCGAGCTTGCGGCTGGCCTTGCCGTAGATGCCGCGGACGGTGGCGCTGAACTGCTCGCTCGGCTTCCAGTCGAGCTGGACATTGTAGTTCTGCGACTCCGAACGGATACGGAACGTCTCCGCATAGCTGTCGAAGTTCGGCAGGTCATAGGCATAGCTCTGAACGGTGTTCAGGTTATACCCACCGACCACCGCGCCCGTGTCACGAGACGCCGTGGGGAGGAAGGGCGACGACTGCCAGTCGACCATCTGGAACTGGAAGCCGGCGGTACGGTCGTACTGCGTCTGCTTCGTGTAGAAGCCGTCGGCGGTCAGCCGCAACGCGTCCGAGAATTCGAACTGCAGCGAGGCATTCGCGCCGAAGCGCTCGCGGCTGGTGATGCGGTTCCAGGCGGTGTGCGCCTGCGGCGTGATGAACGCGTCGTTCGCGTCGCCATCGCCGTTCACGTCGAAGCCGACGATCTCACCCGCGCCGTTGCGCACCGGCGTCCCGCGACTGACCAGCAACGGTGAACAGCGCGTGCCGCCGACGGCGGGTGGCGTGCCGACGGGGTCTGGCACGACGCAGGAGGTCGCAGGGTCCGTGTCCATGTTCGGAGTGGTGTTGTAGAGGATCCGCCCCGCCGCATCGCGCCGATAGTTGCCGACTGCGAAGTCGCCCGGGTTGGTTGCACTGCCGCCTTCGTTGCGCAGCGTGACACCATAGTCCTGGATACCGCGGAAGCTATTGGCGAGGTCCAGGTCGCTATAAGCGGCCGATACCAGGATGCCGAAGCGGCCGGAGTTATAGGAGATCAGGCCGTTCGCGGACGGGTTCCACTTCTCCGTCTTGTCGCCGTACTGCGCCTCCGCCGCGCCGGCGATGGTCAGGCCGCTCTTGAGGTCGAACGGACGCCGGGTGAGGAGGTCCACCGTGCCCGAAAGGCCCGCCTGCTGGAGCGAGGCGGTCGGCGACTTGAAAACGGTCGCGCCCGAGAAGAGCTGCGAGGGAATGTCGGTGAAGTTCGGCTGCACCGTGGTGACCGAGTTGGCACCCAGGAACTGCTCGCCGTTCATCAGGGTCGTCACCTGCGGCAGGCCGCGGATGTTGATGGCGCCGCCCTCACCCGCCTCACGCCGAATCTGGACGCCGGGGATTCGCTGCAGCGAGTCCGCGATGGTGACGTCGGGAAGCTTGCCGATGTCCTGGGCACTGATCGCGTCGACGACGCTATCCGCCTCGCGCTTCACCTCGATCGCGCGCGCCTGGGCAGCGCGAATGCCGGTGACGACAATCTCCGAACCGTCATCGCTCGACTGGGTGGGTGCCGCGACCGAGTCCTGCGGGCGCTCGATCGCCTCCGGATCGGTCTGGGCGACATCCTGCGCCTGGGCGGTCGCGGCACCAAACGTGCCGAACGCAAGTGCGGACGTAGCCAACAACACGAAACGACGTGCGGAAACGCTTCCTGCAACCATGCCACCCTCCCTAGTCGACCGATGTGTTCCTCGGCTTCGAATAAGTAAATTACTTGTTCAATCTAGTAGAGAGGGTGTCAAGAACTTGCCGTTACCTGGAAAGTATACGGCCGGAGTGCGTCTCCGCGGCAACACTTCTCCCCCGGACGAAAGGCGGGAAGCACCAAGCGGCTGCCGCCACCGCACGGGGAGTGAACGCGCGAAGAGGGCGCCCTCCAGCCACCGCAGGAGCAGGCCCGAGCAAGAGAAGTCGGCGGCCGCTTCGACGCCGCCAGCGGGCCGTCACTTCAATTCGCGGATCCAGATCGAACGAAAGCTGATCGGCGGGCTCGGATCGCCATGATCCTGCAGCTTGATGGGCGCGGGTCCATGCGCCTTGTACGCCGGTGCGCCGATATAGGCCGTCTCCCCCTTCAGCGCGACATGGTCCTGGACCAGAACCCCGTTTAGGAAGGCGGTCACATAAGCCGGGCTCGACACCGACCCGTCCGCAGCGAACACCGGGGCGGTCCAGATCACGTCGTAACTTTGCCATTCGCCCGGGGCGCGCACCGGGTTCGCGAGCGGCGCGAACTGCTTGTAGATGCTGCCGGCCTGACCGTTGACATAGGTCTTGTTGCGGAAGCTATCCATGATCTGAAGCTCGTATCCGGCATCGCCGTCGCCGGTCGACGCCAGGAACAGGCCACTGTTGCCCCGCGCCTGCCCCTCTCCCGCGATGTTGGCCGGGATGCGCCATTCGAGGTGGAGCTGGTAATTGCGGAAACGCTGCTTCGTCTCGATGTTGCCGGTTCCCTTGCGCACCGTCAGCACGCCATCGGCCACCGTCCACCGCGCGGGGGACTTGTCCTTGGTGGAGACCCACTGGCTGAGGTTCTTCCCGTCGAACAGCACCAATGCGTCGGAGGGAGCCGGCGTCTGCGTCGCGGGCGCGGGCGTGACGACCGGAGGGATGGGTTGCCAGACCTCGGTATCCTCCGGGCGTGGCCCAGTCTGGCCCGTCACGGCGGCCGTGCCCATCGCGGCCCCCAGCAGGGTTACACTGGCGGCGATTGCTGCGATCATAGTGCCCATCCCTTGCGATACTCCCGATCCAGAAATTGATTGGCCTCGGCGACGTTGGTGATGCGGTCGCCATCATATTCGATCGGCTGGTCGGCGCGCAGCGCCACCATGCCGAGCAGCATCGTTTCCGTGAGCGGCACGGCCACCGAGAAGGGCGAGGAGATCGCCTCTTCGCCCCGGATCGCGCGGATCCAGTTCATCTCGTGTCCGTCGCGCCCACCCAGGATCCGGGGCAGCGACATCGGCACCGCGGCCGCGCGCTCGGCCACGCCATCGCCGATCAGCACGGGCTTCTCCCCGTAGGTCTCGTGCATCAGCATGCCGCGGTCCCCGACATAGAGCACGCCGCCGTCCGGGTTCATCCGGGCAGTAAGCGGCATGGCCGTGGGCGTCGGCGGCATCAGCCCGCCGTCGTACCACGTCATCGTGAGCGGCCCATCCTTCGCCCGTCCGAACTGATAGGTCGTGATGTTGGCGAGCGGATAGCTGCCGAGATCGGCGGGCGGCTTGCCGTCCCAGATGTCCGTGTCGCCTCCCCACCGGCTGTGGCGCGTCTCGATACGGGTAGGAAGTCCCGGCTCCAGCGCCCAGACCGGAAAGTCGACGAGGTGCGCGCCCATGTCGCCGAGCGAGCCGACGCCGAACGGTACCCAGCCGCGCCAGTTGAAATGCGCGTAATCGGGGTGATAGCCCCAATCCACCGGCGCCGGCCCGAGCCAGAGGTTCCAATCCAGGCCGGAGGGCGCGGTAACGGCGGCGGGACGGGCCTCCCCCTGCGGCCACAGCGGGCGATTGGTCCAGACATGCACTTCGCGCACTCGGCCGATCACACCGCCGCGGATCCACTCGACCACACGACGGCCGTCGTCGCCGGAATGGCCCTGGTTGCCCATCTGGGTCACGAGCTTGGGGTTGCGCCGGGCGACCTCCAGCAGCGCGCGCCCCTCTCGCACCGTATAGGTCAGCGGCTTTTGCACATAGACGTGAAGGCCGCGCTCCATCGCCTGCTTTGCGGCGATGGCATGGTGGTGGTCCGGCGTCGCGATCACCACCGCGTCGATGTCCTTGCGGGCGTCGAACATGCGCCGGTAGTCGGCGAACCTGGCGGCGCGATCATAGGCCGCCTTCAGCGGCTGCATCTCGGGCCGGGCGACGCCCTTGTTGTCGACGAAGCTCTTGGCAACGTGATCGAAGTCGACGTCGGCCAGCGCCACGATGTTCTGGCTGGTGAGCTTGGCCATGTTCTGCGCGCCCATGCCGCCGGCGCCGATCACCGCGACATTCACCCGGTCGCTCGGCCGGAGGCGACGCGCGGCCGCCTGTCCCGGTATTGCAAGCAAGCCCGCGGCCGCGGCAGCGCCGCCGAGCCAGTCCCGCCGCGTCAGGCCGTTTCCCTGTTCCGCCACGATCATCCTCTCCCCCTTTTTTCTTTCCCGGCCGTTGGGCCGGTGGGCACGAGGGGCAGGCTAACAAGGGAAACACGTCCCTGCCACCTCCGGAAAGCAAAGCCGTCCAGAATTTCGCTGGATCGCCGATGTCAGAGTAGTTTCTCTCGCCGCTTCCTATCCTTGCGGCAGCAGCTTAGGCTTCGACGAAAGAAGTCGAATAGGAGGGGCCGTAATGCAGCTTTTCGAAACACCGTTGTCGCAAGCGCGCCACGCGTCCGTGCGCTCTCTTCTGCGGCGGACCGCCTGCGCAGCACTGCTGCTCATCACAGCGACACCGGCCGCGGCGCAGAGCAGCGATCCCACCAGCTTTGCGAGCGCCGCGGACGTAGCCGCGCAGGTCGAGGAGATGGGCCGCGCGATGAAGCCGGGGCAAGGCTTCTCCAGCCGACCGCTGGTGCGTGACGACAAGACGATAGCGGCGCTTGAATATTGGAAGGCGCCCGGCCGTCCCGCCGTGCATCCGGAGGAAGCCGAATACGCGCTGGTTGTGGCCGGCGCCGGCACGATGATCTCCGGGGGAACGCTCGAGGAGGCAAAGGTCACCCAACCCGGGCTGACCGAAGGAAGCCGCATCACCGGCGGCACGACACGCAAGCTGGTGCCGGGCGACGTCATCCTGATCCCGGCCGGCGTTCCGCACTGGTTCGGGATCACCGGCGATCGGCTGGTGCTGCTGGGCACAAAGCTGCCGCGGCCGGAGGCACGCTGACGCCAGCGATCCCCGTGCAGCAAGGTGGGGAGCCAATCGCCGCACGCACCGTTGATCCGGGTGCATTTATTCGAAGGCCTGGACGCGATCCTCCTGGCGGCACTTCTGCTGCTGGTAGTCGCACGCAAGCTCAACGTCCCCTATCCGACGTTGCTGGCGGCAGCCGGCATCGGCTTCGCGCTGCTTCCCTTTGCCCCCGACATCGACCTCGATCCGGCTCTCGCGATGGCGCTGTTCATCGCGCCCGCACTGCTTCACGCCGCCTATCACACCAGCTTGAGAGGCCTGCGCCGCTTCTGGTTCCCGCTTTTGTCGCTGGCGGTCTTCGCCGTGCTGGTGACCACGGCCGCCGTCACGTTCGTTGGCGTCGCCGTGGCCGGACTTCCGCTTGCCGCAGCATTCGCGCTCGGCGCGATCGTCGCGCCGCCCGATGCCGCGGCGGCAGAGGCCGTGCTGTCCGAAGTGGGAATCCCGCGCCGCGGCCTGCTGCTGCTGCAAGGAGAAAGTCTGCTCAACGACGCGACAGCCCTCCTCTTGTTCGGGCTGGCGGTCGCACTGGCCACGAACACCGACACGGCCGCCACCCCGCTCGTTCTCGCCGCAGCAGCGCCCGGCGGCATCCTGTTCGGTTTGGCGGCGGCCTGGCTGTACCTGCGCATCGTCCCGCTCTTCTCCGGAACGCTGGGCTCGAGCCTCGCCGATTTCGCCGTGACCTTCGCGATCTGGCTGCTCGCGGAGCGGCTCCATCTTTCCGCCGTGCTGGCGGTGGTCGCATTCGGCCTGCTGGTGGCGCAGCGGCGTCCCCTAGGCCAGCCTGCCCGCGACCGCATCCAGAGCCGGGCGGTCTGGTCTGCAGGCGTGCTGGTCCTCAACGTGGTCGCCTTCATGATCATGGGGCTGCAGTCCCGCGACGTGCTCCTGCGGCTGGACAGCGCCGAGCGCCTTCCGGCGATCGTGTTTTCCCTGATCGTGCTGGCGACCGTGCTGGGTGCGCGACTCGCCTGGGTGTTGCTGGTGCGCGCGTTCGAAGGCTTGATTTCGCGCCATCATGCACCCGCCTGGCTTCCCAAGCCGCCGCCCTGGCGTGCCACGCTGATCCTCGGCTGGTCAGGAATGCGCGGGCTGGTGACCCTTGCCACCGCCTTTGCGCTCCCGGCAGCCATGCCGGGACGCGACCTGATCGTGCTCGCGGCGTTCACCGTCGTCATCGGCACCCTCGTCGTCCAGGGGCTGACGCTGGGGCCGCTGATCCGATGGCTCGACATCGGCGAGGACGCCGGATTGGCGACGAAGCTCGGTACGGCACGACGGCGGATCATCGACGCTGGCGTCGCGGTGCTCGCTGGCGACGAGAGCGATGCTGCCAGGGCGCTTCGCGTCCGCTACGGCGCCGCGGGGGCAGTCGCCGCGCATGCCGAGGATCCGCAAGCGCCCTCCGACTTCGACACGCTGCACCTCAAGGTCGTCGAGCATCAGCGCACCGCGCTCAACGAGATGCGGCAGAACGGGGACGTCGCAGAGGATATCTACCGTCGCCTGCTGGAGGAACTCGACTGGTCTGAGGTCGAAGCGCGCTCCTTTTCCGACAATGTGCTGCGCTCCGCCTGACCCGGCGCCGGGGGATCAACCTCGATAGTCTTCCACCGAACGTGCGGGTGTACCCGGCACCCTCAGCCTCACTTCATGCGCCCAGGAGGTTGCCGTAGCCGATCACCACGGTCGCCAGTACCAGCAGGGCGACGCCACCCCACACCATCGCGCGAACGCGCGGGTGTGCGTCCTTCCACTCGCGGAACGCAAAGCCCCACAGAGTCCCGAAGATGATGATGCTCGCCATGTGCAGCGTCCAGGACGAGAAGCCGAAGCGCCCCATCTGGCTTTCGCCCATGGTGTAGAAGAAGAACTGGAAGTACCAGGCAGTGCCCGCGACCGCGCACAGGAGATAGTTGCGCAGCAACGGCGCCCCGGCGCCCTTCCCGCCCCCGCGCCACTCGCCTGCGCTGCGGTTGCGCAGGATCAGGAACGCGCACCAGAGAGCGTTGGTGACGAGCCCGCCGAACATGACGAGGCACAGCACCGGCAGGCCGGTCCACAGCGGGCCCGTTCCGGCCGCCGCGGACAGCGGCTTGATCGGTTCGCCGGCGGCAAGACCGAAGGCGAAGCAGGCCGACATGATCCCCGCGAAGATCGCGACGACGATACCCTTGCGGAAATCGAATTCGGCGACGGCGGCTGCTTTTTGCTCTGGCGAGAGCGCGGCGTCCTTGCGCGCACCCGCCATCGCCACGACGCCGATCCCGGCAAGCGTCATCACCAGACCCAACAGGATGATGTTGCCCGATGGCGTATCGAGCAGCTTCTCCTGGAAGTCGCCCTGGAAGATCGGCGGGATCAGCGTGCCGAATACGGTGCACAACCCCAGCACCACCGCCATGCCGAGCGACAGCCCTAGGTAGCGCATCACCAAGCCGTAGCCGAGGCCGCCGAAGCCCCACAGCAGGCCAAAGAACACCGGCCACAACAATGTGGCGGTGGGCGTGCGGGAGAGGACGCCGAGCAGGTCCTCGGTCTGCATCGCGGCGAAGAACCACGGTGCGAGCAGCCAGGAGAAGACGCCGCCGGTCAGCCAATAGATCTCCCAGCTCCAGCGCTTCACGCCCTTGTAGGGGACGTAGAAACTGGCGGAGGCGAGGCCGCCGATCCAGTGGAACAGCACGCCCAGCAGCGGATTTGGGCCCATCACAGATCGAGCTCCAGACGATAGACGCGGTTGGCATTGCGCCCGAACAGGTCGCGCCGCTCGTCTTCCGAGAAGTCGGCGACGATCGCGTGATAGGCTTCAAGATGCTGGTCGAAGGGAGCGAACAGCTTGTCGGTGGGACTGTCGCTCGCGAACAGGCAGCGGTCTGCCCCGAACAGGTCGATCGCCTCCAGCAGGAACGGCCGGATGCTTTCGACCGTCCATTTACGGTCGATGAAGCCGACGCCCGACAGCTTGATCGCCACGTGCGGGGATCGCGCGAGCGCACGCAGGCCGTGGCGCCAGCGGGTAAGCCCCTCCCGCTCGGTTGGGATCGGCATGCCAACATGGTTGATGATGACCGGGATGTCCGGATGGCGCTCGATTAACGGCGCCAAGCCTGCCATCTGCCCGGCATAGCATTGGAGGTCGAACGACAGCCCATAGCGCGCGAGCAGCCCGAACCCCGCCCACCATTGGTCGTCCTGGGTGACGTCGTGCGGCGTGTAGGTGCGTAGGGGATTGGTGTGCCAGTTGACGATCTGGCGGATGCCGCGGACATGGAGGTTCGCGGCCTGCGCCTCCAGCAGCGGCTCGACGCCGGGATCATGGAGCGGCGCAAAGGCGACGATGGCATTGGGCATGCCGCGCTCGGCGGCGATCGCCTCCAGCCATTCGGTTTCGTCGAGTGCCTGCGCAGGGTCGGCACCGGCATCGATGTGGACGATGCCCTTGACGTTCCAGCGCCTGGCATCGGCGCAATAGTCGTTGATCCGATAATCGCGCGCGATCGGCTCGGTGACACCTGCGGGTCCCTCGGTGAAGGGCGGGGTCAGCCAGGGATAGCGGATGTGGCCGAGGTCCCAGAGATGGACATGGGCGTCGACGAACGGAATGGCTTCCATGAGTCTCCTCTCGTGTGACGCGCCGCCTCTTTTCGGGGGTCGCGCAGCGGGATCAGAAGGTTGTGCGCCCCCCGGAGGTGTCGAAGGTGGCGGCGGTGGTGAAACTGCATTCCGCGCTCGCCATGAAGCACACCATCGCGGCGCTTTCCTCGACCTCGCCCAGGCGCCCCATTGGGATCTTGGATCGCATGTAGTCCACCTGGCTCTGCGGCAATTGTGCCAGGATCGGGCTTTCGAACGTGGCGGGGGTCAGCGCGTTGGCGATGATGCCGCTACCGGCAAGCTCCTTGCCGAGCGACTTGGTGAAGCCGATGACCCCTGCCTTGGATGCCGAATAAGCAGAGGCATTGGGATTGCCTTCCTTGCCCGCGACCGAGGCCACGTTGACAATCCGGCCGTAGCCGTGGCGCAGCATGTACGGCACCACCGCGCGTACGCAGTAGAAGATGCCGTTCAGGTTGATGTCGATCACCCGAAGCCAGCTGTCGATCGGGAACTCGTGCGCCGGCTTGGTCGCGCCGGTGATGCCGGCGGAAGCGACGAGCACATCGATCCGCCCGAGCGCCTCGAAGGTAGCGGCCGCAGCCGCCTCAACCGCCTGCTGATCCGACACGTCGAGAGCGACGACATGCGCCGCCCCGATCCCGTCCTTCGCGGTCGCAAGGGCTTGCGGATTGACGTCCCAAAGCGCGACCTTCCCGCCCTCGGCGATGATCCGCTTGGCGGAAGCGAGCCCAAGACCCGAGGCGCCGCCGGTGACGACGGCGACCTGCCCGGCGAACCGGTCCGGGAAGACACTCACCCCAGCACCTCGTCACCCAGGTGGCGCCACGCGACGACGTTCTGCTGCTGCTCGCCGAGGCCGGCAATCCCCAGGCGCATCGTGTCTCCCGCCTTGAGGAAGATCTTGTCGGGCTTCTTGCCCTCGCCCACCCCCGGCGGGGTACCGGTGATCAGCAGGTCGCCGGGATAGAGAGTCATGTAGCGGCTGACGTAGCTGATGATCTGCTTGACGCCGAAGATCATGGTGCGCGTGTTGCCGGTCTGCATCCGCTCCCCGTTCACGTCGAGGAACATGTCGAGGTTCTGGCAGTCGGCGACCTCGTCCGGGGTCACGAGCCACGGTCCCACGGGACAGAAGGTGTCATGGCCCTTGCCCTTGGACCACTGGCTGCCGCGCTCCTTCTGGTTGAAGCGTTCGGACACGTCGTTGGCGACCGTGAAGCCCGCGACATGGGCGAGGGCGTCGTCCTCCTCGACGTAGCGGCAGGTCTTCCCGATCACCACGCCCAACTCGACCTCCCAATCGGTGTGGGTGGAATCCTTTGGGATCATCACTTCGTCATTGGGTCCGGTAAGGCTGGAGAGCGCCTTCATGAACATCACCGGCTCGGTCGGGATCGGCAGGTTGGATTCGATCGCATGGTCCTCATAGTTGAGGCCGATTGCGACGATCTTGCCGATGCCCGCGACCGGCACGCCATAGCGCGGGGTCCCCTCGACCACGGGCAGGCTCTCGACGTCGAAATCACCAAGCGAGGCGATTGCGGCGACGGTCAGCCGGTCGACCTTGCCTGACAGGTCGCGCAGCACGCCCTGGGCGTCGACCACGCCGGGCTTTTCGGATCCGCGGGCACCAAAGCGGCAGAATTTCATGGGAGGCTTCTTTCGTTGGAGCTTGGGAAAAGGGAGGAGATCAGCGCGCGTAGGGGCGATGCATCGGCAAGTCGCGGTTGAGCTCCACGCCGAACCCGGGCTTGTCGAGTGCACTCGCACGCAGGCGGCCGTTCACCGGCACGGGCTCGCCGATCAGTTGCGGGTGGAACATCGGCACCACTTCGCTCGGCCCCGGATGCATCATCAGGAACTCGGCGAAGGGCGAGTTATGGCGCGTGATGACGAAGTGGTAGCTATAGACCGACGAGCCGTGCGGCACGACCAGCTTGCCATGCGCGTCGGCGAGCGCCGAGATCTTGAGCAATTCGGTCACGCCGCCGCACCAGCCCACATCGGGCTGGAGAATGTCGCAGCAGTCCATCTCCAGCAGCATGCGAAAGCCCCAGCGGGTCGCCTCATGCTCGCCGGTGGTGACCAGCATGCCCCGGGGCACGTTGCGCTTCAGTTCCGCATAGCCCCAATAGTCGTCGGGGCTGATCGCCTCCTCGATCCACTTGAGGCCATGCTCGTGCGCTGCAAGGGCGAGGCGCGTCGCATAGTCGACGTCGAGCGCCATCCAGCAATCGAGCATCAGCCAGAAGTCGGGTCCGACCCGCTCGCGCATCGTCGCCAACTCCGCGATGTTCTTGCGAAGTCCCTCAATCCCCTCGGCAGGACCATGGTGGAGCGGCATCTTGCCGCCGATGAAGCCCATGTCCTTGGCGAGCTCCGGCCGAGAGCCGGTCGCGTAGAATTGCAGTTCGTCGCGCACCGCCCCGCCGAGCAGCGCATGCACCGGCTCCCCCCGCAGCTTCCCGAGCAGGTCCCACAGCCCGAGGTCGACACCGGAGATGGCATTCACCACCAATCCCTTGCGACCGTAATATTGGGTGGAGAAGTACATCTGCTCCCAGATCTTCTCGTACTCGGCCGGGTTGCGGCCTTCGAGGAAGCGGGCGAGGTGCCGCTCGACGATGAAGCAGGCGGGCTCGCCGCCGGTCGTCACCGCAAAGCCGATCGTGCCGTCCTCGGCCTCGATCTCCACCACCAGCGTGCCCAGCACGTTGATGCCGAAGCTCTGCCGGGACTGGCGGTACTCGGGGTAGCGCGCCATCGGCGTCGCGATATGATCGTCGATCCAGTGGCCTGCCCCCTGGTCGTGATAGTCGGCCCCGCCGCCACGAACGGTGAATGCTCGAACGTGCTTGATCCTGGGAAGCCCGGTGTATGCCATTCGCACCATCCCCTTGTTCGACGCCGCCTTGCCGGCGATCGTGCTCACTGCCTGTTACCGATACCATCTGGTGATACGGATTTCGATGATATGAGGGGATCGTCTGCCCTCGCGTCGCATCCCCGGCGATGCCCATTTACAATCTCAATTTGTGGGATAGGATGTTACGAGATGGAAAATACCGCGTCAAACGAAGAATTGCCGGAGGCCAAGCCCGCTTCGAAGGTGCAGGGCAGTCAGACGCTGCTGCGCGGGCTCGACCTGCTGGACCAGGTGGTGGACGGGCCGGTGCGGCTCGCCGAGCTTTCCGCGCGCATGGGGCTGACGCGCTCGACCACCCATCGCCTTGCCAATGCGCTGATCGACCGCGGCTTCGTCACCTATCTCCCGCGTGAGGGCTATCAGCTGGGACCCAAGCTGCTGCAGCTAGGGTTCCTGGCGCAGAGCCAGGCCGATGTGGTGCAGATCGCCCGCCCCCGTATCGAGGCGCTGGCGGCGCAGAGCGAGGACACGGTGCATTTCGGCCGGCTGGACGGCGAGCTCGCGCTCTATCTGGACAAGATCCCGGGGCGGCGGCGGGTCGACATCTCCAGCCGCGTGGGGGACCGCCAGCCCCTCACCTCCACCGGCCTGGGCAAGGCGCTGCTGCTCGATGCGCCGGAGGCCGAGTGGCAGCGCGCGTTCGAGCGCGAACAGGCGGGCGGTGCACCCTCGATCGACTACGCCACCTGGCTGCAACGGATGCGGGGCTATGTGGCCGCAGGCCATGCGTTCGACCTGGAGGAGAACGAGGATCTGATCCGCTGCGTGGCGGCGCCCGTGCGCGATGCGTCTGGCAAGATCGTCGCCGCCATCAGCCTGTCGAGCGCTGCGCAATATATGGACGACGACCGGATGGCGGCCTTGAGCCACGAAGTCCGTGGTACCGCCGAACAGATCAGCCGCGATCTTGGCTGGACCCCCACCGCCCGTCCGCCGAAACGTCGATAACGAGAGGATTGCCGACCCGTGAAGCTGCTCGAAGGAAAGACCGTCCTTGTCACCGGCGCCTCGACGGGCATTGGCCGTGCGGCCGCGATCGGCGCCGCACAACATGGTGCCGATGTAGTCATCAACTATCACAGCCGCGACGAGGACGCGGAAAGCTGCATCGCCGCGATCGAGGCGACCGGTCGGCGTGGGCTGGCAGTCAAGGGCGACGTGGCCGACGCAGCGACGGCGACCGACTTCGTGGCACGCGCGGTCGACAGCTTCGGCGGGGTCGACGTGATGGTGAGCAACGCGGGCATCTGCCCCTTTCACGCGTTTCTCGACATGCCGGCGGAGACGGTGGAGCGCACCTTCCGCGTCAACCTGCACGGCGCCTATTACATGGTGCAGGCAGCCGCGCGGCAGATGGTGGCGCAGGGCCGCGGCGGCGCGATCGTGGCAGTGTCCTCGATCTCGGCACTCGTCGGCGGCGAGTTCCAGACCCACTACACCCCCACCAAGGCCGGGGTGCATTCGCTGATGCAGTCGACCGCGATCGCGCTCGGCAAACACGGCATCCGCTGCAACTCGGTGCTTCCGGGCACCATCCTCACCGAAATCAACAAGGACGATCTCGCGGACGAGGAGAAGCGCCGGTACATGGAGGCACGCACGCCCTTGGGGCGCCTGGGACAGCCGGAGGACATGGTCGGCCCGATCGTGTTCCTGGCCTCCGACATGGCAGCCTATGTCACCGGCGCCGCGCTGCTGGTGGACGGCGGCATGTACGTGAACCTGCAATGAGGACGGGCATCCCCTTCCCCGCCCGGTCCGCGACGCCGGTTGCCACCGCGGCCTGACATGCCCCCTTCCCCCCGCCCCCGCGTCGCGCTCTTCGTCACCTGCCTGGTGGATGCCATGCGACCGCGCATCGGCTTTGCGGCGCTCGCCGCGCTGGAGGAGGCGGGATGTGAGGTGGTGGTGCCGGCGGAACAGACCTGTTGCGGGCAGCCGGCGCTGAACTCGGGGGATGCTGCAGCGGCCGCCGCCATCGCGCGGCAAACGATCGCGCTGCTCGAGCCGTATGAAGCGGTGGTGGTGCCGAGCGGGTCCTGCGCGGCGACGATCGCCTGCCACTATCCCGAGTTGCTCGCGAACGACCCGGCCTGGCTACCCCGCGCGCAGGCACTGGCGTCGCGGACGCACGAGATCCTCACCTATCTCGACCAGGTCTGCGGGTGGCGGCCAAGTGCTGCGCTGGAGGCGAGCGTCGCCTATCACGACAGTTGCTCGGGTTTGCGCGAACTGGGGATCAAGCAGCAGCCACGGCGGCTGCTCTCCCATGTGGAGGGGCTGCGGCAGGTGCCGCTTGCCGGCGCGGAGACCTGCTGCGGCTTCGGCGGCACCTTTTGTGTCAAATACCCCAGCATCTCCAACGCGATCGTCGAGGAGAAAGCTGCGGCGATCGAGGCCAGCGGCGCGGACCTGCTGCTGTCGGGCGACCTCGGCTGCCTGATGAACATGGCGGGAAAGCTTCACCGACGCGGCGCGCCTACCCGCGCGTTTCACACCGTCGAGGTGCTGGCAGGCATGGCCGACGGCCCTGCCATCGGCGAGGCGCCGTGAGCGGCTTCACCCGGCGGGTCGAGCACGCACTCGCCGACCCCGTCCTGAAGATCGCGGTCGAGCGTACCGCTGGTACCGCCGAGGCCAAGCGGGCGACTGCCGTCACCGCCTTTCCCGATTTCGAGGCAGCACGAGCCCGGGCAGCGGCGATCAAGGACCATGTCGTCGCGAACCTCGGCCACTATCTTCAGGAATTCGAGGCGAATGCGCAGGCGGCCGGTGCCACCGTCCACTGGGCGCGCACTGCCGAGGAAGCCTGCGAGATCGTCGTCGGCATCTGCAAGCGTGCCGGCGCGCGCTCCGTCGCGCGGTCGAAGTCGATGCTGGGGGAAGAGATCGGCCTCCCCCATGCACTCGCGGAAGCCGGGATTGAGCGAGTCGAAACGGATCTTGCTGAGCACATCATCCAGCTGGCCGGCGAGCGCCCCTCGCACATCGTCTGGCCGGCGATGCACAAGACGCGCGAGCAGGTATCTGCGCTCTTTCGTGCCCGGCACCGCGAGCCGCATCTGGAAGAGACGATTGCGGCGATGGCCGAAAGCGCCCGCCGTCACCTTCGCTCGGCGATGCTGGACGCCGACGTGGGCATCTCCGGCGCCAACTTCCTGATCGCAGACACCGGCAGCGTCTGCACCGTGACGAACGAGGGCAATGCGGAGCTCTCGATCGTGCCGCCGCGTGTCCACATCGTAACCGCCGGCATCGAGAAGGTCGTGCCGTCCCTGCCGCATGCCATCCACATGCTGCGGATGCTCGCCCGGTCGGCCACCGGCGCGGCGCTCACCCAATACACCACCTTCTACTCCGGCCCGAAACGTGCCGAAGATCGCGACGGTCCGGAAGAAATGCACATCGTGCTGGTCGACAACGGCCGCACGGACATGCGCGCGAGCGGCCTCGCGGAGATGCTGCGCTGCATTCGGTGCGGCGCCTGCATGAACCATTGCGTGGTGTTTCGGCAGATCGGCGGCCATGCCTATGGCGGCACCTATCCCGGGCCCATGGGTGCGGTGCTGACGCCCGCCCTCGACGGGCTGTCGGCAAACCGGGACCTGGTTCACGCCTGCACGATGAACGGCAAGTGCCAGGAGGTCTGCCCGGTCAACATCCCCCTCCCCACCCTGTTGCGCGGTTGGCGCGAGAAGAGTTGGCGCGAGGGGCTGGAGCCGCAGACGGTGCGTCGGGCGCTGGGACTCTGGGCGTGGGGCGTGCGCCACCCGCGGCTCTACCGCCTCGGCAGCGCACTCGCGGTACGTGCCATGCACGTGGCGGCGCGGGCGGGCTGGATCTCGCGGCTTCCGCTCGCTGGAGGCTGGACCCGGCATCGTGATCTTCCCGCACCCGAGGGCAGGACCTTCATGGAACAATATGCACGAGGGAGGCGCCGGTGAGCGCACGAGACGCCATCCTCGGGCGCTTGGGAGGCTCTCGGCCGAGCGGTGCGATCGCTCGGGAGGCGGCGATCCTGACAAACGACCCGGAACGCCCGTTGGTGGCCCCTGAGGCACTCATCCCGCAGTTCCTGGCGCAACTGGGGCTTGCGAGCGTGGCGGCAACCTTCGAACGGGTGCGCGACTGGTCAGCGGTTCCTGCCGCCGCAGCGGCCTATTTGGACGCAAGCGCCCTCCCCCGCTCGCTCTACCTGCCCCCAGACCCGCGCCTGCGCACCTGCGACTGGAACGGCTTTTCGCTCAGGGAGACATGCGCCCCGGACGAACCGGCGGCGATCGCGCGTGCAGTCTCCGCGGTAGCCGAGACGGGCTCGCTGATCTTCGAGACCGGGCGTACGGCGCCCATGCTGCCGAACTTCCTGACGCTCCATCACCTGGTGGCGGTCGAGGCCCGAACGATCGTGGCCCAGCTCGAAGACGTCCCCGCGCATCTGCGGGATGTGCGCGCCCACTATTGGGTGACCGGTGTGTCCGGCACCACCGATATCGAAGGACAATATGTGCGCGGCGCGCATGGCCCGCGCTTCCTCCACGTGCTGCTCGTTGAGGATACTCCTGACTAAAGCGCGGTGCTCCCCGGCTGCCGAAGCATTGGGTTCGGGCCGACAGAATCACTCCGAGCGGGAAACGGGCGGGCATGCTGGAGAAGCATCCGGATCAGTCGTACCGGTTTCGCAATCACCGGCAATGCACGGCGGCGTTGACGTTGAACGTGCGGCGGCTAGCTTCGCGTGCGTAAGGCTGGGGGCCAAGGTTGCGTATCGCCATCATTGACGACAGCGGCTTGCGCGCCACGATCCTTGAGGAAGGGCTGCGCGACGCGGGCTTTGACGAGATCGAGGTCGTGCCTCCGCAGGGTGCTTTCGTCGCCCGGCTGGAACGCATGGCGCCGGACGTCGTGCTGATGAACCTCGGCAACGCCAGCCGTGATTCGCTCGAGGAGATGCTCGCGGTCAGCCGGGCACTGGCGCGTCCGATCGCAATGTTCGTGGACCAGTCGGACGACTCGATGATCGGGGCCGCGATAGACGCCGGAATTTCCGCCTATGTCGTGGACGGGCTCCGCAAGGAGCGCATCAAGCCCGTGCTCGAACTCGCGATCCGGCGGTTCAATGCCTTTTCCAAGCTGCAGGCAGAACTTGATGCCGCTCGTACCGAACTTGCCGACCGCAAGACGGTCGACCGCGCGAAGGCCATTCTGATGAAGAGCCGCGGCCTCGACGAGCCCGGCGCCTATGCGCTGCTGCGCACCACCGCGATGAAGCAGGGACGGCGCATCGTCGAGATGGCCGAAGCCCTGATCACCGCCGCCGACTTGCTGGGAGATGGGCGATGACGCCGCTCGCGATCGCTTTCCTCCCGCTTACCGACAGCGCGCCGTTGGTCGCGGCACGCGAGCGCGGTTTTGCGGAGGCGGAAGGGATTTCGCTTCGGCTGGTGCGGGACACCAGCTGGGCGGCCGTGCGCGATCGGCTAGTCTACGGTCAGGTACAGTGCGCGCACCTGCTGGCGCCGCTCGCAGTCGCCGTGACTCTGGGGCTCAGCCAAGCCCCGTGCCCGATTGCCGCCCCGTTCAAGCTCAACGACAACGGGAACGCTCTGACGCTCTCGTCGGAATTAGCCGCGGCTCTCGACCCCGATCCACGAAACCGGGTCGCCGATCCGATCGCAACGGCGCACGATTTTGCCGCTGCGATCGGGCTGCATCGCCGCAAGCCGACCATCGGCATCGTCCACCGCTTTTCAAGCCAC
Organism: Sphingomonas sp. ACRSK; assembly: GCF_022346685.1. Lineage (NCBI taxonomy): Bacteria > Pseudomonadati > Pseudomonadota > Alphaproteobacteria > Sphingomonadales > Sphingomonadaceae > Sphingomonas > Sphingomonas sp. ACRSK. The sequence goes on from NZ_JAKRNR010000003.1 coordinate 100,503, forward strand.
GCGATGATGTTGCGCTATTGGCTGGGCTATGCCGGGATCAACCCCGATCGCGACGTGACGCTGCGGGTGCTGCCTCCGTCACTCATGACCCAGGCGCTGCGGTTGGGCGAGATCGACGGCTTCATCGCGGGTGAGCCCTGGAGCAGCGTCTCCGTGGCCGAAGGCATCGGCGAGATCGCCGCGGCAGGCGTGAACATCTGGCAGCGCGGCGTCGAAAAGGTGCTGGCGACCCGGGCGGATTGGGCCGAAGCCCATGGCGATGACCTCGACCGGCTCCTCCGCGCGCTCGATCGCGCCGCCGCGTGGTGTGACGATCCGGCCAACCATGAGGAACTGGCGGCGCTGCTCGCCAGACCGGAATATGTCGCCCAGGCGCCAAGCTTGATTGGCCAAGCGCTGAGCGGTCGCATGCCGCTCCGGCGAGGCGACGAGCCGGTAAGCCTGCCCGACTTCCTGGTGTTTCACCGCGGCGCGGCTAACTTCCCGTGGCGCAGTCAGGCGCTGTGGATCTATTCGCAGCTCGTGCGCTGGCAGATGGTGGCTCCCAGCCCGGAGGCTGAGCGCGCAGCGGCCGGCGTGTTCCGCTCCGACCTCTATCGCCGCGCGCTCGCCGGAAGCGGAGTCGCGATGCCCGGAGCAAGCATGAAAGTGGAGGGCGCGCTCGCACAGCCGATGCCGGCCGCTTCGCACCAAGGCACTCTGACACTGGCGCCAGACCGGTTCTTCGATGGGCTCGCCTTCGATCCGGAGGATGTCGCCGGCTATCTGGAAGCCCTGCGACAGTCGTGAAGTTTTTGCACTTGCGAAGTGGCGCCAAACGCGTCAGCTTCTCCGATGACGCCTGAACGAACAGGCGCCAGCATCGGATGATTGCGCCAACGTTGGTGCGGTTCTCCACTGTCAGACAGCAAAGCCGCTGTCCGATCACCGCTCGAGGCGGGAGGTCGGAGGCGGCTTTTTTCGTGTCTGCGGCACATGGGAGCAGTGCGGATGAAGGTCGCGGAACTGTTGCACGAAGGCTTCGACTGGATCGGAGGCGGTGCGGACATCGATTTCCCTCCGAAGCGCAAGAAGTCGGACTTCTGGAGTAGCGGCCACACGCCGACGCTGATCGCCGCCTTTTTATACTTCGACCTCGCGTTCATGGTGTGGGTGTTGCTGGGGCCGCTCGCCCCCCAGATCGCGGCCGACCTGGGACTCAGCCCGGCGCAGAAGGGACTGATGGTTGCGACGCCGACGCTTGCCGGCGCGATGCTGCGGCTGGTTGTCGGTCTGCTCGCCGACCGGATCGGGCCCAAGCGGACCGGCGTCATTGGCCAGCTGATCGTGATCGCAGGGTTGTTCGCCGGCTGGTCGCTCGGCGTTCACAGCTTCGCCGGGACCCTCGCATTGGGGATCATCCTCGGTTTTGCGGGGGCAAGCTTCGCCGTCGCACTCCCGCTCTCCAGCCGCTGGTACCCGCCCGAGCATCAGGGCAAGGCGATGGGCATCGCCGGGATGGGCAATTCGGGCACCGTTCTCGCCGCCTTGTTCGCGCCTGCACTAGCCATCACGTTCGGCTGGAACGCTGTGCTCGGTCTCGCCTGCATCCCGCTGACGCTCGTGCTCGTCGTCTTCATCGTGCTGGCGAAAGACGCGCCCGACCAGCCAGCGCCCCGGCCGCTCAGCGCGTATCTGGAGCCGCTGCGCACGGCCGATGCCTGGTGGTTCATGCTCTTCTATGGCGTGACCTTTGGCGGCTTCTCGGGGCTCGCCTCCTCGCTCACCATCTATTTCTCGGACGCGTTCGCGCTGAGCCCCGTCACCGCGGGCCATTGCACGGCGGCTTGCGTGTTTGCGGGATCGCTCGTCCGGCCGCTCGGCGGTGCACTCGCGGATCGGATCGGGGGCGTAGCAACGTTGACGGGGGTCTATGCGGTCGCGGCATTCGCGCTGCTGGGCGTCAGCACGTCTCCTGCCAGTCTTGGTGCCGCACTGGGACTGTTCGTGGTCGCGATGCTGGCGCTCGGAACCGGCAACGGCGCCGTGTTCCAGCTCGTGCCGCAGCGGTTCGGCAAGGAGATCGGCATCCTCACCGGACTGGTGGGCATGGCAGGCGGCGTTGGTGGTTTCTACCTCGCCTCCTCGCTTGGGTTCGCCCGGCAGGTGACCGGCGGGTTTGGCCCTGGGTTCCTGATCTTTGCCCTGCTGACGCTTGTGGCGCTTGCCGGGCTGACCTTCGTCAAGGCCCGGTGGCGCATCCGCTGGGCCGCCGCTGCGGGCGTGCGGATCTGATGCCCGCCCTCCCCCACATTCGATCCAAGCTGTGAGGCTGCACTCATGACGCACCACATCAAGCGCCCGCACCTCGTCGTGATCGGCAACGGCATGGCCGGCTGCCGTGCGATCGAGGAACTGCTCGCCCGCGATCCCGACCGCTACCGCGTCACCATCTTCGGCGCCGAGCCGCATGTGAACTATAATCGCATCATGCTCTCGCCCCTGCTGGCGGGCGAGAAGACGTTCGACGACATCGTGATCAACGGACCCGACTGGTACCGCGACAACGGCATCGAGCTGGTGGCGGGCGATCCGGTGACGGCGATCGATCGCGCGGCAAAGACCGTGACCTCGCGCAGCGGCCGCACCGTGCAGTACGACAAGCTGCTGATCGCAACCGGCTCCGACCCCTTTATCATCCCCGTTCCCGGCAAGGACCTGCCCGGGGTGGTCAGCTTCCGCGACATGAACGACGTGGACACGATGCTCGCGGCGGCCCAGCGCGGCGGCGAGGCGGTGGTGATCGGCGGCGGCCTGCTCGGTCTGGAAGCAGCGCACGGGCTCTCCCTGCGTGGCATGAAGGTGACCGTACTCCACCTGATGCCCACGCTGATGGAGCGGCAGCTTGACGAAGCGGCAAGCTGGCTCCTCCGGTCGGCGCTCGAAGCGCGCGGACAGACCATCCTGACCGGCGCGGACACTGCCGAGATCGTCGGCCGAGACACCGTCGAGGGCGTGCGGCTCAAGGACGGGCGCGTGATCCCGGCGAGCTTGGTGGTGATGGCGGTCGGCATCCGCCCGAGCACCACGCTCGCGCGGGCCGCCGGGCTTGAGGTCGCGCGTGGCATCAAGGTCGATGACCATCTGGTGACCAGCGATCCCGACATCCTGGCGGTCGGGGAGTGCGTCGAACACGACGGGCAGGTCTATGGCCTCGTCGCGCCGCTGTGGGACATGTGTCGCGCCCTCGCCGATGGGCTGACCGAGCGACCCACAGGCTACAAGGGTTCGGTCACGTCGACCAAGCTTAAGGTATCGGGCATCGACGTGTTCTCTGCGGGCGACTTCTCCGGCGGTGATGGTGCCGAGGACATCGTGCTGCGCGACGCCAGCCGCGGTGTCTACAAGCGCGTGGTGGTCCGGAACGACCGCATCATAGGCGCGGTGCTGTATGGCGATACCGCGGATGGCAGCTGGTATTTCGACCTGCTCAAGAAGCAGGACGACATCTCCGAACTGCGCGACCTCCTGATCTTCGGCCAGATCTATGCCCAAGGAGGGGGGCAAGCGGACCCTAAGGCGGCCGTTGCGGCGCTCTCGGACGATGCCGAGATCTGCGGCTGCAACGGCGTCAGCAAGGGCCAGGTGGTGGCATGTATCGCCGGCGGTGCCGCGAGCATCGACGCGGTGCGCGCCGGGTGCAAGGCCTCGGCGAGTTGCGGGTCGTGCACGGGCATTGTCGAGAACCTGCTCGCGTTGACGCTTGGCGACGAAGTGCAGGCCGGCGCCAAGACGATGTGCAAGTGCACCAGCTTCGGCCATGACGATGTCCGCCGCGAGATCGTCGCGCAGGGAGTGCGCTCGATCCCGGAGGTGATGCAGAAGCTGCATTGGAGCACCCCCGACGGCTGTTCCTCCTGCCGGCCTGCGCTGAACTATTATCTGCTCTGCGCGTGGCCGGGCGAATATCGGGATGACCAACAGAGCCGCTTCGTCAACGAGCGGATGCACGCCAACATCCAGAAGGACGGCACCTACTCGGTGGTGCCGCGCATGTGGGGCGGGCTAACCAACCCACGCGAACTCCGCGCGATCGCGGATGTGGTCGAGAAATATGACGCACCCATGGTTAAGGTGACGGGAGGGCAGCGGCTCGACATCTTTGGGATCAAGAAAGAGGATCTGCCCGCCGTCTGGGCCGATCTCAACGCCGCCGGCATGGTTTCGGGCCATGCCTATGGCAAGTCGCTGCGCACGGTGAAGACCTGTGTCGGCTCCGAATGGTGCCGCTTCGGCACGCAGGATTCGACCGGGCTCGGCGTGAAGCTCGAGCGGATGAGCTGGGGCTCATGGATGCCGCACAAGTTCAAGATCGCGGTCTCGGGATGCCCGCGCAATTGCGCCGAGGCGACGATCAAGGACTTTGGCGTGGTGTGCGTCGATAGCGGCTATGAGCTGCATGTCGGCGGCAATGGCGGGATCAAGGTTCGCGCCACCGACCTGCTGTGCAAGGTCGCGACCGAGGCGGATGCGATGGCGTATTGCGCCGCCTTTATTCAGCTGTACCGCGAAGAGGCACGGTATCTGGAACGCACCGCCCCGTGGCTGGAACGCGTCGGGCTCGATTACCTCAAGGCACGCATCGTGGAAGATGCGCAGGGCCGCGAAGCGCTGACCGCGCGCTTCCTGGATTCGCAGCGCTTCAGCCAGGAGGATCCTTGGGCAGAGCGGGTCGCCGGGCAGGAGCGCGCGCAGCATGCGCACATGGCGGCGTTCACCCCCGTTCGTGAGGAGGAAATCGCATGATCGGCGAATGGCTCGACATCGGCTGGCTCGACGAGATCCCGCCGCGAGGCGCGCGCACCGTGCCGGTGGAGGGCGGCGAGGAGATCGCCGTGTTCCGCACCGGCGACAACCGCGTGTTCGCGCTGGTCAATCGCTGTCCGCACAAGGGGGGACCGCTCGCACAGGGCATTGTCCACGGCCACAGCGTCGCCTGCCCGCTGCACAACTGGAACATCGCGCTGGCAAGCGGCGAGGCCGAGGGACCGGACAAGGGTTGCACGCCGACGATCCCGGTGAAGGTGGATGCCGGGCGCGTGCTGATCTGCCGTGCCGGCGTGATGCAGGCCGCCGCCTGATGCCGGAGCCGGTCCGTACCACCTGCGCCTATTGCGGCGTCGGCTGCGGGATCGTGGCGACGCGCACCGGCGAGCGCTCGGTGTCGATCCAGGGCGACCCGGACCACCCGGCCAACCACGGCAAGCTCTGTTCGAAGGGCACGCATCTCGGTGAGACGGTGGGTCTCGAAGGCCGGCTTCTCCACCCGATGATCGGCAGGGGCCGCGCCAGCTGGGACAAGGCGCTGGACCTGGTGGCACATCGCTTCGCCAAGACGATCGCGGAGCACGGGCCCGACAGCGTCGCCTTCTACGTTTCCGGACAATTGCTGACCGAGGACTATTACGTCGCCAACAAGCTGATGAAGGGCTTCATCGGTTCGGCGAACATCGACACCAACTCCCGACTCTGCATGTCGAGCGCGGTCACCGGGCACCTCCGGGCCTTCGGCGAGGACGTGGTGCCCGCCAGCTACGACGACATCGATGTCGCCGACCTGATCGTCCTGATCGGCTCCAACACCGCATGGTGCCATCCAATCCTCTATCGACGAATCCGTGCGCGCTGCGACGCGGGTGCGAAGCTCGTCGTCATCGATCCCCGCCGTACCGAAACGGCAGAAGGCGCCGACCTGCATCTTGCCATCCGCCCCGGCAGCGACGTCGCGCTGATGAACGCCCTGCTGATGCACTGCCGCGAAGCAGGGCTGATCGACCGCGCCTATCTCGCGCGAAGCGTCTCGGAGCCGGAAGGCTTTTGGGAAACGATCGGCGCGGGAAGCGACCTCTGGTCGGTGGCCCGCACCTGCGACGTGCCCGCCGCCGACCTCTTGCGCTTCTATGAGATGTTCGCGGCCAACCCGCGCACCGTCACGCTCTTCAGCCAGGGGATCAATCAGTCGCTGCGCGGGACCGATCAGGTCAACGCGATCCTCAATCTCCACCTCGCCACCGGTCGCATCGGCAAGCCGGGCGCGGCGCCTTTCTCGATTACCGGCCAGCCAAACGCGATGGGCGGCCGCGAAGTGGGCGGGCTGGCCTCGACGCTGGCCGCGCACATGGATTTCGCGCCTGAGAACCGCGCCCGCGTCCAGCGCTTCTGGGGGGCACCCACCATTGCGGCCAAGCCGGGGTTGAAGGTCGTCGACCTTTTCCGCGCCGTCGGCGAGGGGCACATCAAGGCACTGTGGATCATGGCGACGAACCCGGCGGTGTCGATGCCCGACGCCGCAACGGTGCGCGAGGCGCTGGCGCGATGCCCGTTCGTCGTTATCAGCGACGTGATTGCCGAGACGGACAGCACGGCCTTCGCCCATGTCCGCCTGCCCGCCACCGGCTGGGGCGAGAAGGACGGCACCGTCACCAACTCGGAACGCCGCATCAGCCGGCAGCGCCCGATCTTCGAGGCTCCGGGCGAAGCGCGGCCGGATTGGTGGATCGTCAAGGAGGTTGGCCGCCGCATGGGCTGGGCCAGCGAGTTCGCCTATGCACGCCCCGCCGACATTTTCCGCGAGCATGCGCGGCTCTCGACCTATCAGAACCAGGGCACTCGGCTGTTCGACCTGGGGGAACACGTTGCCATCGGCAATGCCGACTATGACGCGATGGAGCCGTTCCGCTGGGGCGGCGAGGCCTTCGCGAACGGCCGCTTCCCCACGCCGAAAGGGCGGGCGCGGCTGATCCCGCTCGAGCAGATGTCCTTGCCGAAGCCGCTGGCGAGGTGGCCGCTCACCCTCAACACCGGGCGCTATCGCGACCAGTGGCACACGATGACTCGTACCGGGCTCAGCCCGCGCCTGGCGCGGCATCGGGAGGAGCCGATGGTCGAGGTGCACCCCGAGGACGCCGATGCGTACGGGCTAGCCGATGGCGGCCTCGCACGCGTATCCACGCCGCAGGGCGAAAGCCTGTTCCGCGTCGTGCTTTCCACGGGCCAACGTCGCGGCGAGATCTTCACCCCGATTCACTGGACCGACCGCAATTCCACGGGCGGCCGCACCGGGCTGTTGCCACGCCCCCTGGTCGATCCGCATTCGGGCCAGCCGGGCTTCAAGTCGACGCCCGCAGTGGTGGCGGCGGTACCCACCGCCTGGCGCGGCTTCCTGATCGCTGCCGAGCCGGTTGCTCGGCCGGAATGCCTCTGGGCTACCCGCATCACTGTGCCCGGCGGACTGTTGTACGAGTTGGCCGGCGGCGAGGACGCACAGGGCATCGAGCGCGTGCTGCCCCGCGGCGACCGGATCGAGAGCCTAGATCGCGCACGCGGCACTCGGCGAGTGGCAGTGCTACGGGAAGGACGGTTGGTGGCCGCGCTGTTCCTGACGGAGCGAGGGCTACTGCCCAGACGCGACTGGCTGATCCAGCAGCTGGGCGCCGTCGCCGCCGGACCATCGCTGCTGGCGGGCATCGCACCGGGTGTGCAGGAGGATCGGGGCCCCGTCGTCTGCCTCTGCTTCGATGTCGCGCTCAACACCATCGTCACAGCGATCGCCAGCCAGAACCTCACCACGGTCGAGGCTGTCGGCGCTGCGCTGTCGGCCGGGACCAATTGCGGATCGTGCCGACCGGCGCTTTGCCGGATCGTCGAGGAAAGCAGGAGTGCCGCCAATGGATGATACGATCCTTCCCGGCGAGGTCTGGCTGGTAGGCGCAGGCCCGGGCGACCCCGAACTGCTCACGCGCAAGGCGGAAAGGCTGCTGCGCTGGGCCAGCGTCGTCTACTACGATGCCCTGGTGGGGCCCGGCATACGGGACCTGATCCCCGGAGGCGTGCGGCAGGTTCCCGTCGGTAAGCGGTCCGGACGCCATTCAAAGGACCAAGGTGCAATCAACGCCCTGCTGGTCCAAGCCGCGCTCGCCGGCGAGCGGGTCGTGCGACTGAAAGGCGGCGACCCGTCGATGTTCGGCCGTTCGACCGAAGAAGTCGCCGCCCTCGCAGCGGTCGGCGTCCCCACACGCATCTGTCCCGGCATCACCGCCGCCAGCGCCGCCGCGGCTTCCGCCGGCGTGTCCCTCTCCGTCCGCGGCGTCGCACGTCGCGTCCAGTTCGTGACCGCGCACGTGCGGGCGGGCGAGCCGCTTGCCCTGGATTGGACCACGCTCGCCGATCCCGGTAGCACCACCGCCTTCTACATGGGGCGCGGTGCTGCCAGCGAGATCAGCCGGCGCCTGATCGCAGAGGGGCTTGCCGGTGCGACCCCGGTGCTGATCGCGTGCGACATCAGCCTCGCGAGTGAGCGCCTGCTCCACACGCGCCTCGATCTGCTGCCCATCGCGGCGGGTGCCATCACGGACGAGAAGCCCACGCTCATCCTGGTCGGGGAAGCCGTTTCGGCCGGGAACGCCGCAGCCGCGATACCGGCTTCAGTCCGGGACAGTGTGAATTGTTCGCAGAACCCTGCCGGCGCTGGCGCTGACGAGGACGTCCAGTTCCCCGCGACCAGGTCGATCGAGGGGACCACCTAGCTCCCGCCGCGCAGGTGGAGCGCGAGGAATTCGACGAACGCGCGAATCCGCGCCGGCGTGCTCGCGCCGCCGACGAAGACGGCATGAATCTGCTCGACGTCGCCAGGGTTGAACGCCTCCAGCAGCGGGACGAGCCGGCCCCTCGCGATCTCCTCGGCCACGCTGAACGATCCCACACGGGCAATGCCGACGCCAAGCGCCGCCAGTTGCCCCAGCGTCTCGCCGTTGTTTGCTTCGATCCTTCCCTTCACGGCGAGGGTGAAATCCTGGCCGGCACGACGGAATGGCCAAACCGGCTCGGCACGCCGGAAATTGAAGTTGAGGCAGTTGTGCCGGTGAAGATCCTCTGGCACCTCAGGTGTTCCGCACCTCTCCAGATACTCCGGCGATGCGACGATCACCCGCCCGGTTTCGCCAAGCTTGCGAGCCGTGAGCGTGCTGTCGGGCAAAGGTCCGAAGCGGACGGCGACATCCGCTTGACCGCCAGCGATGTCGACAAGCGTGTCCGTCAGCGCGATGTCGACAAGGATGTCGGGGTACCGGGCGCTGAACCTCCCGAGCAGCGGCACCACGCAGAGTCGCCCGTGCGAGAGCGCGGCGCTGACCCGCAGACGCCCACGCGGACTCCCCTGGTCGGCGATCTGCTGCTCGGCATCGTTTAGGTCGGCGAGGATGCGGCGGGCCGCCAGCAGATAGGCCTGCCCCTCTGCCGTCAGCGACAAGGCGCGGGTCGATCGCAGCAGCAGTCGCACGCCTAGCCGCTGCTCAATCCGGTCGACGGCTCGCGCCACGGCGGACGGGCTCATGTCCAGCGTCCGCGCGGCGGACGAGAAGCTCCCTGCCTCCACCACCGTCGCGAACAGCGCCAGCGCGCGTGCTCTGTCCGTCCCCGCCAGCTTTGCGTCCACTGCAAAGATCCTCCGCGTCCGGAGGCGCTACTCCAGCACCCCAGCCCCGTCCATCTATGCGTTCAACTAGCAATACAAGGATCGATGATGGAATATCGGCAACTCGGCACTTCCGGGCTTCGCGTGCCTGCGCTCAGCTTCGGCACCGGCACCTTCGGCGGCAAGGGCCCGCTCTTCAGCGCCTGGGGACAAAGCGACGCCGCCGAAGCGCGCCGGCTGATCGACCTGTGCCTGGATGCCGGTGTGACGCTGTTCGACACCGCCGACGTGTATTCGAGCGGCGCGTCCGAGGAGATACTGGGTCAGGCGATCCGAGGAAAACGCGACGCGGTGCTGATCTCTACCAAGACCGGCCTGCCGATGGGCGACGGACCGCAGGACTGGGGCGCATCGCGGACCCGGCTGGTGCGAGCGGTGGAGGAGTCGCTGCGGCGCCTCGGCACCGACCACATCGACCTCCTGCAACTTCACGCCTTCGACGCATCGACCCCCACCGAAGAAGTCATGGGTACCCTTGCCACCCTGATCGCTGCGGGCAAGGTACGCTATGCGGGCGTCTCCAACTATCCGGGCTGGCAGCTGATGAAGGCGCAGGCGCTGGCCGATCGCCACGGTTGGCCGCGCCTTGTTGCCCATCAGGTCTATTACTCGCTCATCGGCCGCGCGTATGAGGCGGACCTGATGCCGCTTGCGGCGGATCAAGGTGTGGGCGCACTGGTGTGGAGTCCCCTCGGCTGGGGCCGGCTGACCGGAAAGATCGGCCGCAACCGCCCGGCACCGGCGAGCAGCCGCCTCCACGAGACCGAGCAGTTCGCGCCGCCGGTCGAGACCGAGCATCTGTACCGGGTCATCGATGCCCTCGAGGCAATAGCTGCCGAAACCGGCAAGACCGTGCCGCAGATCGCGATCAACTGGCTGCTGCGACGTCCCACCGTCTCCTCCGTGATCATCGGCGCGCGCAACGAGGAGCAACTGCGCCAGAATCTCGGCGCGGTCGGCTGGACGTTGACGCCCGAGCAGGTCGCCGCCCTCGACGCCGCGAGCGACCTACTGCCGCCCTACCCCCATGCCCCCTATCGTCAGCAGGAGGGATTTGCCCGCCTTGCCCCGGCACTGGTCTGAGGGGGGCGACCATGAAGCTCAACCTCGGCCTCTTGTCGCTGGCGATCGGTGCGTTCGGCATCGGCGTGACCGAGTTCGCACCCATGGGGCTACTCCCGGTCATCGCCGAAGACCTCAACGCCTCCATTCCGGCCGCCGGGCTGCTCATCAGCGCCTATGCCCTGGGCGTGGTGCTCGGCGCACCGCTGATGACGCTGACAACAGGGCGCGTCCCCCGACGCGCCCTGTTGATCGGGCTGGCCGGCATCTTCACGGTCGGCAATCTGCTGGCCGCGGTATCCGACACCTATTGGATGCTGCTGGCGGCCCGCGTGCTCACCTCGTTCAATCACGGCGCGTTCTTTGGTGTCGGGTCGGTCGTGGCAGCAAGCCTCGTGGCACCCGAGCGCCGCGCGAGTGCGGTGGCGGCAATGTTCATGGGATTGACCATCGCGAACGTCGTGGGCGTACCGCTTGCGACCTGGGCGGGCGAGCACCTGGGCTGGCGCACCTCCTTCTGGGGCATTGCCGCGCTGGGTGTTGCGACCATGGTGGCGCTGCGGCTGACCCTGCCGCCCCTCCCCGCGCCGCATGCCGGCAGCGCGATGGCCGAACTGCGCGTGCTGACGCGAGGGCCGGTGCTGGGCGCGCTCGCGTTGACGGTGATCGGATCGAGCGCCATGTTCACCGTCTTCACCTATATCGCGCCGATCCTGCGCGAGGCGACGCAGGTGTCGGTCGGTTTCGTCACTGCGATGCTGGTGACCTATGGACTGGGCCTGACAGCCGGGAATTGGCTGGGCGGCCGCTTTGCGGACCGGTCGGTCGATCGGACGCTGGTCATCACCCTCGCCGCGCTGTCAGCGATACTCGTCGCCTTCGCCGCCTTGATGTCCCATGCCGGTCCGACCGCGGTGCTCATCTTCCTTTGGGGCGTGGCGAGCTTCGCGCTTGTGCCGCCGCTACAGGTGCGGGTGATGCGCGCCGCTGCCGACGCGCCGAACCTTGCCTCCGCGGTCAACATCGGCGCGTTCAACCTCGGCAACGCATTCGGGGCGGCGCTGGGTGGCGGCGTCATCGCGGCCGGGCTGGGCTACCCGCTGGTGTCGCTCGCAGGAGCGGCAACCTCCGCAATCGGGCTGATCGCGCTGCTGATCAACGGCCGCAGCCACGGAAGCGCACGCAAACTGCCGCAGGAAAGGACGGCGTAGCCCGGAGCTGCCGATCTGCCCCCCTGATCGGCCGATCAAGCACGTGCGTCATGGCACCGTAACAACTTCTCTCCAACGGGGCTCCCGAGACGGGTGGAGAAAGCTCTGCGACCGGCAGCGGCGGTTCATCGATCGCTGCCGACGCACTGGTACGAAGCAGAAGAAGACTGGTGCCGCATTTTGGGAGAGGCGGCGCATCGGCAGGTGAAACATCGCCGAATACCATGACGATCGACATGAATTGCCTGCGATTTCTCCGAACTTCGGGGAACGCAGACGTTTGCTGCGGACCAGCGGCAGCCCTCCACCCGGACAACTAGCAAAATGGGGGGCAAAGGTGCTTCAGAAATACGTTCGCTTTGAAAGGACTGCGCGTCTTCTGGTCGGGTCAGCGGCCGCTGCCTTGGTGTCCGTCCCAGCTTCTGCCCAGACCGCTCCGGGTGCCGGTGCGGATGCAGGCGACGAGGAAGCTGGTCAGGAAATCACCGTCACCGGCTACAGCCGCAGCCTTGAGGAAGCGATCGACATCAAGCGCAACACGATCGGCTTTTCGGACTCGATCGTCGCGACCGACATCGCCGATTTCCCGGAGCAGAACCTGTCCGAAGCGCTGCAGCGCGTTCCTGGTGTCACGATCGAACGCGAACGAGGCCTGGGCACTCGCGTGAACGTCCGCGGCCTGCCGACCGAGTTCACCTTCGTGTCGATCAACAAGCTGGCGACCGCGTCGGGCTCCGGCGGGCGCGACGTCGAATTCGACATTTTCGCCTCCGAACTGATCCAGTCGGTGACGGTGCAGAAGTCGCCGACCGCGGCCGATGAGGAAGGCGGCATCGCCGGATCCGTCTACATCCGCACCGCGCGGCCGTTCGACAATCCCGGCCTTCGCCTCGTCGGCAGCGCCGAGGGCGCATACAACTCGATCTCCGAGAAGATCGATCCGAACTTCTCGTTCCTGGCGAGCAACACCTTTGGTGACTTCGGCGTGCTGGTGTCGGTCGCCAAGCAGCAGCGCAGCAACCGCACCGACTCGAACTCAGGCATCAACTTCCGCCCGATCTCGCGCTGGACCGACAAGGCCGGCGCCAATCGCGATCAGGCGATCGCCGTGCTCGCGCGCGACGCCGGCGTGACCTTCACCGACGACATGAAGAACCGGATCGTGTTCCTCGATAAGGTCGGGGACCGCGTCTATCAGAACGATCAGGACCGGCTGGGGCTATCGGGTTCGATCCAGTATCAGCCCAGCGACCAGTTCAACCTCGTCTTCGACGCCTTTGCGGGCTCGTACGACACCGTCGAAGACGAATATGACGCTGCCGGCTATTCGGCATCCAGCAACTCGACGCTGGACACGATCCACAAGTTCGACGCGACCACGCTGGCCGACGATGGCATCATCGTGCTGCGCGACGTGTCCTACACCAACACCCAGCATGAGTTCCTGAGCAAGGAATACCGAAACAGCACCGACTATCGCCAGTTCGGCGGCGAGATGAACTGGCAGACCGGCGACTGGAAGATCAATGCGCTGGGCGGCTATTCGGGCGCCAAGAAGACGCTCGATTATGCCAACCTCAAGCATGTCGCCTATGCGCCGTCGCGCACCCGCTATACCGAGACCGGCGGCGAGACGATCCCGAGCGCCGATCCCGACACGATCGACATGTACAACGCACCGGAGAGCTATCTGTTCGAGGCGTATGAGACGACGCGCGAGCGGATCAAGGACGACAAATATGCGGCCCAGCTCGACATCAGCCGCGAGTTCCAGACCCCGTTCCTGAAGCGCTTCAACGTCGGTGCCCGCTACACCAACAAGACCAACGAGCGCGACTATGGCGAGGAGAAGATCCAGGGCCCGACGCGCGGCAGCACGGCCTATGTGAACAAGCGCACGCTGGCCGACAGCCCGCTGGAGTCGGTGACGGAGATCGTCGGGGGCAAGGGATATCAGGCGCGCGACCTGGACTGGGCGCAGGTCTCCAACGAATATGCCCGCGCGTTCTTCCGGCCGGACGGCTTCGTCACGCCGTTCGACGACGGCCAGTATTACAAGGTCCGCGAAGAGACGATCGCCGGCTATGCGATGGCCGATTTCGAGTTCGAGCTGGCGGTGCCGGTGTTCGTCAACTTGGGCGGCCGCTACCTGAAGACCACGGTGAAGTCGGAAGGCTTCCACCAGGTGCAGAACGCGGACGGTTCGACCGGCTACACCGACGCGCCCGTGTCGAGCGAGGGCAGCTACGAGAAGTTCCTGCCCGCGATCAACGCGCATGCCGAGCTGACCGACAGCCTGATCCTGCGCGCGGCCGCGTCGCAGACGCTGATCCGCCCCGCGCTGACCGATCTCGCGTACAAGCGGACCGCAAGCTGGAACAGCTTCCGTTTCACCGACGGCAACCCGGATCTGCAGCCGACCTATGCCGACCAGTGGGAAGTCGGCATCGAGAAATATCTCGGCAGCGGCGGCATCCTGGCGGCGTCCTATTTCTGGAAGAAGATCAAGGGCGTCGTCCAGAGCGAGCTGACCGGCGTGGTCGAGGGCGTCACCAAGTACAACGCCAACGGCACGATCGACGGCGTGTACGACTTCGACGTCTATCAGCCGGTCAACGCCGAGGGTTCGTACAAGGTGAGCGGCGTCGAGCTGAACGCGGTGATTCCGTTCGGCATGTTCGTCGGTTGGGCAGAGGGGTTCGGCGTCAACGCCAACGTCACCTTCCTGGACAGCTCGCTGACCGGCCAGTCGGATCTCGACATCGCGACCTCGCCGATCGGACTTGCCGACAACACGTACAATGCCACCGTGTTCTACGAGCGCGGGCCGGTGTCGCTGCGCGTCTCGTACAATCACAAGGGCGCCTATGTGGAGCGCATCGAGCGCAACATGTATCCGGTGTACCGTGACGCCTATGGCCAGTTCGATGCTTCGGCCAGCTACCAGCTGACCCCGAACTTCCGCCTGGAGTTGCAGGGCATCAACATCGGCAACGCCAAGACCACCGGCTACACCATGGATCCGTCCTTCCCGACCACCTACGAGTTCTCGGGAAGCCGCATCAGCCTGGGCGTGCGCGCGCAGTTCTGATCGCTACGCTCCCTCGTCGCGGTGGCGGCGGGGGAGCGGCCATGCCTGCTCAGTTTCTTCCCCGGAGTACCCCCATCATGAAAACGCGCATCGTCGCCGCAGGGCTCGCTGCCCTCGCCAGCCAATCCGCCGTCGCACAGGACGCAGCACCCGATCTGTCGCGCGCGGCGCGCGGGGACGTGCGTGAGCCCGGGGGTGCGCGGCGGCTGCAGGGCGACATGCGCGAGACCTATGCGAAGCTCGGCGCCGACGGCGTGGTGCGCAACGTCATCCTGCTGATCGGCGACGGCATGGGCGATTCCGAGATCACGGTCGCGCGCAACTATGCCGAGGGTGCAGGCGGCTATTTCAAGGGCATCGATGCGCTGCCCTTCACCGGCCAATACACGCATTATTCGCTCGACCGGCAGACGGGAAAACCGAACTACGTCACCGATAGCGCCGCGTCCGCCACCGCCTGGGCATCGGGGGTAAAGAGCTACAATGGCGCGATCGGGGTCGACATCCACGGCAAGCCCCACCAGACGCTGATCGAGCGCGCCAAGGCGGCAGGCTATGCCACCGGCGACGTTTCCACCGCAGCGATCCAGGATGCCACGCCGGGCGCACAGATCGCGCACGTCCTCCAGCGCAACTGCTTCGCCCCGGCGGAAACCAGCAAGAGCTGCCCGCAGAACGCACTGGAGAAGGGCGGCGCGGGCTCGATTACCGAGCAGCTGCTCGACACGCGCGCCGACCTGGTGCTGGGCGGCGGCGCCGAAAGCTTCGAGGAGGCGGCAAAAGCCGGCAAGTGGAAGGGCAAGACGCTCTTCCAGCAGGCGCAGGCCCGCGGATTCCGCGTGGTGCGCACCGCGGCCGAGCTGGACGCGGTCACCCGCGCCGACGACAAGCAGCCGCTGATCGGCCTGTTCGCGCCGGGCAACATGCCGGTGCGCTGGACCGGACCCAAGGCCAGCTTCCACGGCAACCTCGACAAGCCGGCGGTCACCTGCCAGCCGAATGCCGCGCGCACCGCAACCACCCCGACGCTGGCGGCGATGACGCAAAAGGCGATCGCGCTGCTCAAGGACAAGCCGAAGGGCTTCTTCCTGCAGGTCGAGGGTGCCTCGATCGACAAGGAAGACCATGCCGCCAACCCCTGCGGTCAGATCGGCGAGACCGTCGACTTGGACGAGGCGGTGCAGGTCGCGCTGGAGTTCGCCAAGGCCGACGGCCACACGCTGGTGATCGTTACCGCCGACCATGCCCACACCAGCCAGATCGTCGGCAACGGCACGCGTGCACCCGGCCTCACCGCCGCGCTCAACACGCGTGAAGGCGGCGTGATGACGGTCAATTACGGCACTGCCGAGCAAGGCTCCCAAGGGCATACCGGCACCCAGCTGCGCATCGCCGCCTATGGTCCGCGCGCGGTGAACGTGAGCGGCCTGCTGGACCAGACCGACCTCCACTACATCATCCGCGACGCGCTAGGCTTGCGGTAAGTCTTCTCTGCCGGCCGGCGTGTCGCCGGTCGGCAGCGGACGACGCTGCCCTCCGGGCGGCGACACGCGGGTTCACCCAGACCGAACGGTCCTTTGCCCCCCTGCCCTCCTGTGCTGGGCACATTTCCGCACGCGCGTCGTTGTCGCTTCGGCAGCAGACCGGGCCGCAGTCGCACGCGCCTGGCTACGTCGCAGGACCGACTTCAACGAAAAGGGCAGTTCCGGGTGCGTGAAGTTGAATTGAAGCTCGACCTGACCGGGGCCGCCGCAGATGCTTTGGAAGCAGCCGGTATCCTGCCCCAGACCCCCAAGATCCGCCAGATGCGCGCCGTCTACCACGACACGCCCGAGCAGGACCTTGCGCAAGCCGGAGTCTCCTTGCGGATCCGCGCGGCAGGGGGCGAGCGCATCCAGACCATCAAAGCGGACGGTGCGGGAAACACGGGTCTGTTCGCACGATCCGAATGGGAGACGCCGGTCGGCGGGGACGCGCCAATCCTGGACGACACCTCGCCGGTGAAGGCGTTGCTCGGAGACCGCATCCAGGCGATCACGCCGCAGTTCGAGGTCCATGTCGAACGCCGCGCCTGGGTCGTCACCCAAGACGACGCCGAGATCGAGGTCGTGCTCGATCGCGGCGAGGTTCTCGGGGAGGATCGCCGGGATACGATCTGCGAACTGGAACTGGAGCTGAAGGAGGGCGCGCCCGCCGCGCTGTTCGCCCTCGCCAGGAAGATCGACGACATCGTTCCCGTAAGGCTGGGCGTCCTCACCAAGGCGGAGCGCGGCTACCGTCTGGCGGAGCCCGCGCGCTCGGTCTTCAAGGCCGAGCCGGTCGCGCTGGATACCGATATGACAGCCGCGCAGGCTTTTCAGCACATCGCCCAGGCATGCCTGCGGCAGTTCCGGCTGAACGAGGCCGTCCTCCTTGCCGATCCCACTCCGGAAGCGCTGCACCAGGCGCGTGTCGCGCTACGCCGCCTTCGGTCTGCCTTCTCGATCTTCAAGCCGCTGTTTTCCGCCGACCCAGGCGCCGACCCATTCCGTGAGGACCTGCGTTGGCTGGCGGGTGAACTGGGACATGCACGGGACCTGGACGTGCTCCTCGGCCGCGCCCCTGCGGGAGCGTTGCACGAGCGGATTCGAACGGCGCGCGAAGACGCCTATGCGCATGTGGATGCTGCGCTCTGCTCAGGGCGCGTGCGCCGGCTCATGCTGGATCTGACGCAATGGCTCACCGATGGACCCTGGCTGCTTGCCGCCAGCACGCAGGACCGTCGCAACGAACCGGTACGGGATTTCGCGGCCACGGCGCTGGAGCGCTTCCGGAAAGCGGTGAAGAAGCAGGGCCGTCATCTCGCGAAGATGGACGATGAAACCCGGCATGAACTCCGCAAGAGTGCCAAGAAGCTGCGGTATGCGAGCGAGTTCTTCTCGGCCCTGTTCGAAGCGAGGCGCCGCCGCTATCAGAACTTCGTGGGGGCGCTGGAGGAGCTGCAGGACCAGCTCGGGGCCCTGAACGACCTCGCTACCGCCCCGGAGGTGATCTCAAGGCTGGGGATCGGGGACGATCCCGAAGCCGACGCCCTCCTGGGAAAGGGGAAGAGAAAGGCGCTGATCGGGGCCGCCGCAGAGGCATATGAGGCGCTCGTGGATGCGAAACGCTTCTGGCTATAGGCAGGGAAAGCCGAGCGTTGCTTGCGTGACCTGAAAAGGTCCTCGGCATTGCACGGCCGCCGGCACATCGCAGCCGGAGGCCTTTTTCGGGCGTCACAGCGACTTTGCGCGTTCAGGTGCCTCTTCAACGCCTCCAGAACGTAACTTTGGCGTAACAACCAAGCCTTCTTCGCGCAACAATTCGCTCCCACATGCACCTCGCCGACGCTGCCGCGCAGGATGGGTACTTCAGTAGAAATGGCTCGCTCACCGGTGCAGTTCTACAAGGCGATGGACGATCATCACCGCCTAGAACATCAACGTCGAGAATCCGAGACGCGGCACGGCGCTGCTGAGCATCCATGTTAACGGCGGCGATATTTATGTTTACGGACTGGAAGACTAGGGTTCGTTTTCGGCCCGTCTCTTTATAGGGGCAGGGCAGGATTTCGAGTATCAATGACGATGAACTTCGTTATGGTGAGATCAACTATTGGGGTCGCACCATCTTGTTCGGCGTGCGGACGGAGTTCTGAGGGTGAAGGCACTCCTTCTTACAGCCGCGGCACTGGTTGTCGGCGGCAGCGCGGGACCCCGCGCGATGAATGACGTTCAGACCGTGGGGTCGCACAACAGCTTCAAGGCGCGCATCCCTGCCGCAGTGATGGCGAAGATCCGGGCAATCGAGCCAAAGCTGGCGGACGGGCTCGATTATTATCACCTGCCGCTCGCGCAGCAGCTCGACGCAGGGATCCGCCAGCTCGAGCTCGACATCTTCGCTGACCCTCAGGGCGGGCGGTACGCGGACCCGAAGGGGGAAGCCTGGGCGCGTGCGGCGGGTGAGCGCACCGGCTTCGACCGCGGGACAATGCTGAAGCCGGGCTTCAAGGTCTTCCATATCCCGGACGTGGATTATCTGAGCACCTGCCCGACACTGGTGCGCTGCCTGGGTGAGGTCGATCGCTGGTCGCGCACCCATCCCGATCACCTGCCGATCATGATCACGATCAACGCTGCGGACACACCTTCGGACAGGCCGGGGATCACCCCCCCCCTGCCCCTCGACAGTGCGGAGCTGCTCGACGCGCTCGACGCCGAGATCCGGTCGGTGCTGCCGGGCAGGCGGCTGATCACACCGGACGAGGTGCGCGGGGGTAGCGCGACCCTGCGCCAGGCAGTGCGCAGCCGCGGCTGGCCAGCGCTGTCGGCGGCGCGGGGCAGGATCTACGTGCTGCTCGATGTCCGTGCCGCCGTGTCCGAGCTGTACCGCTCCGGTCACCCCTCGCTCGCCGGCCGGGCGATGTTCGGCTGGTATCCGGATGACCAGCCCGAGTCCGCGATCCAGATCGTCCAGGACCCGCTGGTCGACGGCGACCGGATCCGGAACTGGGTCGCCGAGGGCGTCGTCGTCCGTACCCGCACCGATGCCAACACCGTCGAAGCGCGCAGGCGGGACTACAGCAAGGCCGACGCGGCCATGGCAAGCGGCGCGCAAGCCGTGAGCACCGATTATTATCCTGGAGCGCCGAACCCGCTGCGCACGAACTTCACGGTTACCTTGCCGCAAGGTGCGATGGCGCGGTGCAGCCCGGTGCGCGTGCCGGGGGGATGCCCACTAGCGCCGTAGCGGCAAGCAGGAAGGCGCAACCTTCATACCTGCCAGAAGTGTGCACCGTGGCGCGGCTGAGCCGCTCCGGTCACAGAGGTGGCGCCAGGGCAGCGAGGGACGAGTCCCGGCCCTGGCAGCCAATCCTGCGCGCGGGGCCGTCTAGGAACCGGCGCCTACCTCCCCGCTGCCGATCAGAGCGGCAGCAGGTCCTCGATCGCCTTCAGCAGCTCTGCCCTGCTTGCCGCAGGCTTGGCGGGAATCTTGATCGTCACTCCCCCGCCCCGGCCCTTGGCGTAGCGCAGGATCGCCTTTCCGCTCGGCCCGCAAACCTCCTTCTCGCCTGCCGCCTTCGGCGTCGGCTTCACAGTCGCACGAACGAGCCGTTTTGCCACTTCCGGGCCGCTGAGCCGCAAGCCGCGGGCACGTTCTTCCGCAACCCGTCTCGCCTCCTCGCGCATCAGCGTGAGGGCCCTCGGATCGTTCGACAGCGGCTTGATGTCGCGCGCGATCCTGACCGTGATGTCGTGGGTGTCGGCGAAGGCGGCGACGATCTCGTCCGGAAGGCGCGCCACGTCTAGAAGGCGGCTAAGCCACGACCGCGAGAGCTTCAGATGCTCCGCCATTTGCGCCTGGGAGCCATCGTAGAACTCGGCGAGCGCGAGCGTATATTCCTTCGCCCGCTCCCAGTCCGAGATGTCCTTGCGCGAACGGTTCTCGACGTCCGAGATCCGGAACGCCTCTTCATCGCTGACGCTCTGGATCGTGACGAGATAGTCGAATTCGGGGTGGTGATGCGCCCGGAGCCATTGCACCGTCCACCAGCGCCGAACGCCCGCGATGATCTCGAAGTCGTGATCCGGATCATCCTTCAAGCGGCGGACGATTGCAGGAATGCGCTGTTTCTTGGCGGCAAGGAACGAGTCGATCAGATCGCGACACGTCTCTTCGCTCAGATGATCCAGATCGCGGTTGTGCAGCCTCCAGGGCCGGCACCGCGCCGGGTCGACCCACTCCGTGCGATCGGCGACGGTCTTCCCCGTCGCGATGCGCGCGAGCGTCTGGCTGCGGCTGGCGATGATGCCTTCCGACGGGCTCGACTTGTCCAGCTGGCTTTCGTCGTCGAGGTTCTCGGTGAACATCGAGCCGAAGCCTCTATTTCCCTTAGCCATTCGGCTCGTTCCTTCCACCTTCCGCGGCCGGCACGCCGCGTGCTCCAGACCTCGGTTGCCACGTGGCAACATCCTCACCATGAGCCTTTCGACGACCGAACGCCGCACGCGCAGTCGAGCGACTGACAACCCGTAAGTTATTGTTTGTTGGCATAATTCGCTGCTGGTTGCCACGTGGCAATCGCTCTTCCGGCTGTTGCGAAAGTCCGAGATGCGCGACCGCTATTGGCCACCGTTGCCACGTGGCAACGCGCCTCAAAGCTGATCCCCCGCCCTGCTCGCCCATGTCCGCAAAACATCCTGCTCGATGTCCCGGCACACCTCGTTCAGGTGCTTCATGCAGCGGTTATACACCTCATGCGAGGTGACCGGCTTCTCCAATTCGAACACGGTCTTCATCCGGGAGCTGGCATTATCGATCTCGGCACTCGTCACCATGACTGACGATGACATCGATCCGCCGAACACCTGACGCATCATCGACAGCACCTCCCGATGCATCGACTTGCTGTCGTCCACGCGGCTGCCGACGAGACGGATGAAGTTATAGGCCGGCCGCCCCCTGCCCGCGAGCTCTTCGAGCTGCTTCATGGTGGTTTTGGCCATGTCGATGAACGACACGGTCGATGCGAAGTCGACCAGGCTCGGCGGCACGGGAATGACCATGGCGTTCGCAGCCTGGAGCACTGCCATCGAGACCATGCCCAGGGCAGGCGGCGGGTCCATGATGACCACGTCATAGTCGTCCACGACCGTGTCGATCGCCTCGGCGATCAGATCGATGATCGCCAGGTTCTGATTTCGCGCCAGATACCCCGCAATCTCATACTCGAGGTTGTAGAGGCGCAGGTTGGCAGGGATGAGATCAAGGCCGTGGAAGTGGGTCTTGCGGATGATTTTTCGGATCCCCAGCAACTCCGGATTGTGGAAATGGCCATAGAGCGTGTCGTCCTCACCCAGATCCACGTCCGGGCGGTATCCGAACATCATGGTGGAGGACGCCTGGCTGTCGCAGTCGATGAAGAGAACCCGGTAGCCCCCGATCGCGAAATGCTGGGCGAGATGCAGCGCGATCGTCGACTTGCCTACGCCGCCCTTGAAGTTGCAGACCGAGATGATCGCCGGCACGTCGCCAGGATCCCGCCAGGGGCGGGTGCCGAACACCTCGCGCATATGGTCCAGCTCTTCGAGCGTATACTGCACGCGGTGCCCGGAGGCGGTCCGGCCACGCTCCGGAAGACGCCCGTCCCGTTCGGCTTCGCGGATCGCGGATGCGGTTCTTCCCACCAGCTTGGCGGCCTTGGAGATGGGGAAGGTCGGGCCACGCTTCTGCCCGGTTTCGGGGTCTATGGCGCTGTCGCGGATCCGCTTCAGGATCGTGAGCGCCTTACGATGGAGGACCTCCAGTCCGCCCTCGATCAAGTCCTCGTCCCGGACGTGTGCAGGTTCAGTGGCCATTTCAATCCGCTTTTGAAGAGTGCGACCCCGTCCGTAGCTTTCCTGGCAGTTTCGAGCAACGATCGGCCACCAAAGTTACAATTTGACCGATGATCTTCGAGCACATTCAACAGGGGCGGTCGCAATACCGGGCGGGAGGCGGGCTCCACGGGGGCTAACAACCTCGGCAAGATGGCCGCTGCCGGAGGCGGGCCAAGCCAAACTGCGGGCGGAGACCACTAGCTCAGGATCGTACCGATGATCTCGGTGCGGGGCGATGATCTCGGTGCGACGGGGCGATGATCTCGGTGCGTTTCCACCGATGATCTCGGAGCGCTAACCTATAATAAGAAACCCTGTATCAAAACCGATACGCGAATCGGCTTTGATGATTTTCCGGAGTAAGGCGCAGGGGAGGGCGGTCCACCCGTTTAGCACCGAGATCATCGGTGGAATTGCAGGTTTTGCCGCGAGATCGGCTCGCAAACTGCCAACCATCTTGATTTCGGCGTCCAAAGCTGTTGAACACGACTCATCCGAGGCCCGCGAGATTCGGGGAAGGGCAGAGACGATGAGCGGGGAAGAGCACAGGCCGATCGGGCATCAGTACGCCCTAGCGATGCTCGACGGGGGAGCGGCGCGCGTTCGGGAGGTGGCTACTGCATCCGGGACGCAGGGTACGTTGGACGCGTTCCTTCGGGTCCATGACGAAGAGCCAGTGCCCGCCTTCCTGCACTCGGCGCTGTGCGCGATGTCGCTGCCGACCAAAAGGCCGAAGGACGATACCCAGCCGATCGTTCGGGAAGACGGCAAGTACGCGCTTGCGATCAACCCACGGCCCGTGCTGCAGAACGTCGACGGCAAGTCCGTGCTGCGAAGCCTGGGTGTGCCATATGGCGCCTATCCGCGGGTCGCGTTGATCTACCTGCTTTCCCAGGCCGTGATGAAGCGGTCGCGCGATGTCTATCTGGGGCGCAACTTCACCGAATGGATGCGTCGCCTTGGATACCAGACCGTCTCCTATGGGCCACGGGGTACGGCGAACCTCATGCGGGAGCAGGTTGATCGGCTGCTCGCCTGCGAGTGGCAGATCCGCTGGGACGGCACGGGCGCGGAAGACAATGCGTTCGCGGTTCGCGATGTGAAGATTTCCAATGAATATGCAGGTTCGCTGGACAAGAACGGTGCTTTCGCACGCGAAATCCGGATGTCGGAGGTATTTTACAGCCACCTCATCGAGCACGCGGTTCCTCTCAACGAAGTGGCGATCCGGGAGCTGAAGGGGACACCCACCGCACTCGATCTCTATACCTATCTTGCCTATCGCCTGCCTCGAATCAGCTCCGACAAGGGGCAGGTGATCTCATGGGATCAGCTGGCGAAGCACCTCGGCAACGACGCCGATAGCAAGCGCTTCCGGCAAACCGTGCGGGAGACCATGCAGCTCGTCTCGGCGGTCTATCCGAACGCGAACGTGGACCTCTCCGGTCGCAAGGTCATCCTCCATCCGTCTCCCGCTCCGATGGAGCGCAAGCTGGTCGGCCCCCATCTTCGCCTCGTGAGCCCAGCGGCTCCGGAAAAGGCTCCGAGATCATCGGTTCGGGCAAGGGCAGGGGAAGGCGATGCACGCGGCAAGGACGGTGAGCCACGCGTCGCCTTTCCCGAAGGGACTCTCTCCTATGGTGACCGTGAAAAGGCGTTCCGCGCCATCGGGCTCAGCAAGGGGCATCCTTGGTCGGTCGATGACATGGCGGCGGCCTTCCGGAAGGGGTTTCCCGACATCAAGAAGCTGAGGACGGAAGCCGAATGGCTTCGCGTCTGGGAAGCGTTCGTGATCCGGTACGCCGAACGTCGAGCGCTGCGACCCGACGAGTGACCGATGATGTACGAGCCGTTTCCCCCGAACGGCTCGTAGTTTTTGCGCGCCATGAACCTGTCTCGCCCGCCTTCGGTGCCTCGCCAGGGGGGCATCGAAGGCGGAGCGACGGGAAGTCACGATCCTTCATCTTCCCCGCAGCCCCTGATGAACGCCTACGCTCATCGAGCTTCAGCGCTCACCATACGGCGATCGTTTACCCGGGTGAGAGAGCAGGGAAGGGGCCGCGACTGGAGCAATCAGTTCTTCAGCCGCCAGCCGCTCTTGAAGATCCAGGCGACGATGGCGAGGCAGGTCACGAGGAACCCCAGCGTCACGGCCAGACTGACCGCAATGTCCACGTCGCCCTTGCCGAAGAAGCTCCAGCGGAAGCCGCTCACCAGGTACACGACCGGGTTGAACAGGCTGATCGTCCGCCACGGCTGCGGCAGCATGTCAATCGAATAAAAGCTGCCGCCCAGGAAGGTGAGCGGGGTGATCAGCAGCATGGGCACGAAGTTCAGCTGCTCGAAGCTCTTGGCCCAGATGCCCAGGATGAAGCCGAACAGGCTGAACGCGACAGAAGTGAGCAACAGGAAGGCGATCATCGCCGCGGGATGCATCACGGTAAGCGGCACGAAGAAGGCCGAGGTGGCAAGGATGATGGCGCCGATCACGATCGACTTGGTCGCGGCCGCGCCGACATAGCCCAGCACCATCTCCATGGCCGAAATGGGGGCGGACAACAGTTCGAAGATCGTGCCGGTGAACTTCGGGAAGTAGATGCCGATCGACGCATTCCCCACGCTCTGCGTCAGCAGCGAGAGCATGATGAGGCCCGGCACGATGAAGCTGCCATAGCCGACGCCCTCCACGCTCTGCATCCGGCTGCCGATCGCGCCGCCGAAGACGATGAAGTAGAGGCTGGTGGTCAGCACCGGGCCGACGAGGCTCTGCCAAAGGGTGCGGAGCGACCGGGCCATTTCGAAGCGATAGATCGCCCAGATACCATGCAGGTTCATGCCCGTTCCCCCACCAGATCGACGAAGATGTCCTCAAGGCTCGACTTGGAGGTCTCCAGGTCCTTGAACGCGATGTGCCGGTCCGCGAGCGCGCGCAGTAGCGAGGGGATGCCGGTATCCTCCCGGGTCGAATCGAATACGTAGCGCAACGTGGTGCCGTCGTTCACCAGGCTAAGCTGCCACGCTTCCAGGCCGGCGGGCACCGCGTCGAGCGGCTCGACCAGCGTCAGGTCGAACTCGCGCTTGCCGAGTTTCTGCATCAGCGCGGTCTTGTCGTCGACCAGCAGCAGCCGGCCCTTGTTGATGACGCCCACGCGGTCGGCCATCTCTTCGGCTTCCTCAATGTAATGGGTCGTCAGGATGATGGTCGTGCCGCGCTCGCGCAGGCGGTGGACGAGCTTCCACATGTCACGGCGAAGGGCCACGTCGACGCCCGCGGTGGGTTCGTCGAGGAACAGCACCTCCGGCTCATGGGCAAGCGCCTTGGCGATCAGGACGCGGCGCTTCATGCCGCCCGACAGCTCCATGATCCGGGCGTTGCGCTTGTCCCACAAGGACAGGTCGCGCAGCACCTGCTCGATGTAGGCGCTGTGGCCCGAACGCCCGAACAGCCGCCGCGAGAAGGTGACGGTGGCGAGCACGGTCTCGAACATGTCGACCGAAAGCTCCTGGGGAACGAGGCCGATCAGGCGCCGGGCGGCCTTGTAGTCGCTAATCGCGTCGTGACCGGCAACCCGGATCGCCCCGGTCGACGGCGTCACGATGCCGCAGATGATGCTGATCAACGTGGTCTTGCCGGCGCCGTTCGGGCCCAGCAGCGCAAAAATCTCGCCCTTGTTGATGGCGAGGTCGACGTCGTGGAGCGCGGTGAAGCCGCCCTTGTAGGTCTTGGACACGCCGCTCACGGCGAGGATCGGTTCTGGCATGAGGCCCCCTTTGCCGCGCGTAGATAGGAGCGGGCGGGGGGGCATTAAAGCCGTGCCTGCTCCTGGGGGCGCTGTCCCTCTCGCCGGTCGGGGGGGAGCGCGTCCTGTCCAGCCTCACTGGCCGAACAGGACGCACCCGATCAGAGGCCGACGACGCCGCCGTCGTCCCGCGTGATCACGATCGTGGACGAGCGCGGACGCTGGCCGGGCGCCGCGGCCGCCTGGTTCGCCGGCCAGTTGCTGGTGATGTTGGCAGGATTTCCGTTCTCGCCAGGATGCTGGATGTTGACGAACAGCGAGCGGCCATCCGGCGTGGAGTGGATGCCGGTGATCTCGCACTCCTTAGGGCCCACCAGGAACCGGCGCAGGGTCGCGCCGGGCGCCCGACCCGCCCGCGTCGTGACGGTGGCCGTCTGGCCGTCCAGCGTGCTGGTCACCGTCTGCGCCTTGCCGTCGCCGACGATGCCGGGGATCGCCGCCAGCATCATGCAGTTGGTTTGGTCCGTGAATGCGCCGTCGTCGGTCTGCATCCACATCAGCGGCGTGACCTGTCCCGACGGATTGCTCGGCAGGCCGAACCAAAGGCCGTCGGGCGACGAGAAGTCGTTGGTCGCGTCGAGCCCCGACAGGTTGATGCCGGCCGGGTCGAGATCCGACCCTGCACCAAAGGCATAGATGTCCCAGGTGAAGCTGGTTGCCTCCGACGTGTCACCCGCTTCGCGCAACCGAACGACATGCCCGTTCGCATTGCCGCGGGTGGGCGAGCGGCCGTCGCTGCGGGGGTCCAGATACGCGCGCGGATTGGGTGCATCGACCCGGCGCTGGCTCCCGCTCGCCGGCGCGACGGCGCGGTTGCTGTTGTTGGTGAGCGTGCAGTACATCTCGCCCGTGACCGGGTTCACCGCCGTCCACTCCGGCCGGTCCATCGGCGTCGCACCCAGCGCATCGGCCGCGAGGCGGGTTTGGATGAGCACATCGGCCTGACTGGTGAAGCCATTGGCGGGGGTGAGGGGGCCCTGGCCGAAGACGAGCGGCAGCCACTGGCCTTCACCGCTAGCGTCGAAGCGGGCGACGTACAGGGTGCCGGTGTCGAGATACTTGTCGCCTACCGCGAGGCGGTCGGGGCGGTTTGCGTCTGCGGCTGCCCAGGGCTGCTGCGACACGAACTTGTAGATATACTCGTTCTGAGCATCGTCGCCCATGTAGAAGGCCGGACGGACGCCAGCGACCGTGCGGCCGATCTGGCAGCCCTCGTGGTTCATGCGACCGAGCGCCGTGCGCTTGCGCGGCGTGGAGGCGGGGTCGAAGGGATCGATCTCGACGACCCAACCGAACTGGAACGGCTCGTTGCGGAAGTCGCCGGTACCGTCCGCCGGCAGGCCTGCGGATGCGGTCGCATTCCAGCGCCGGAAGATCGTGCTGTCCGCCGCAGCGGGCGTGACCGTGGTCCAACCGTAATTGCCCGTGCGGCCCTCGGCGATACCGTAGCGGGCGAGCGATGCATTTTGCGCCGCTCGACCGGCTGCCGCCCGGGTCGCTGCATCGCCCGCGTTGCGCCGGAAATAGCCGGCCCAGTTCTCTTCATTGGTGAGATAGCTGTGCCAGGGCGTGGAGCCGTTGGCGCAGTTGTTGATCGTGCCGCGTCCGGCGGTGCCGTCCGCCGAATAGGCGGTGCGCAGGCTGGCGTCGCCGCGTGCGGGGCCGTGGAACGCCATCGGCGTATTGGGGGTGATGCGGCGGTTGAAGGCCGACCCCTGTGCATAGCTCCACCCGCCGTTGCTGCCGCGGGTCACCTCGATCACCGAAACGCCATGCGCCTCGATCTCCTTCAGCGCCTCGGCTTCGGGGCGCACACCGGCGACCGAAGTGGGCCCGTTGGCGTGGAGATACGCCTGGGTGATGTTTTCGTGGTTCAGCACCAGCAACCCGCGAGTGCTGTTCGCAGCATCGGGGGCGCTGCCGCTCGCCTGAAGCCCGAAGTAGCTCATGCCGTCATGGTGGTCGCCGGCGCGCCGGGCGAAGTCACCGTCGGTGCCGTTGTTGCCATAGGGCGCAAGCGAGGATGCGATCGGATCGCCCAGGCGGTACAGCACCGACACGGTGTAGCCGGCAGGTACCGCCACGACGTCGGCGAGGCTCTTGGGTACTGCCGCGAAGCCCAGTTCGGGCGCCCCTACCAGAACGGTCACCGTCGCCGATGCGGTCGCGAGATTAGCGCCCGCGCCGGTGAAGCGGAAGGTGAGGTTGGTCGGTGTCGCCACCGCAGGCGCGATGAAGGTCGCAACGTTGGAGGTGGCATTGACCAGCGTGACCGACGTGCCACTCGTCTGCGCCCAGGCGACGCTGCTGGCACTGCCGCCCGAGACCGTGCCGGTCAGCGTCACCACGCGGCCGGCCTTGGCCTCACCCGACGACGTAGCGGACACGGTGAAGCCGGGCGTGGAGCCGGTGTCGTCATCGTCGTCGTTGCATCCGGCCAGCACCGCGCTGCCGAACACGGCCGTCGCCATGGCCGAAATCCCGCCCATCAGGGTCTGCCGCCGCGAATAGCGCTCGGAGACCAGATCGTTCAGATGCCGCGAAGCGGTACGATTGGTGTCGATATCGCCATCGTCATAGCCGATGTCCGTCGTGTTCGAAGTCATGCAGAGCCCCCGAAGTTCTATCACCCTGGGGTGCCTGTGCCCGCGCCGTGCGTCAGGGCGGTGTAAGCTCGGCGAAATCCGCGTTGCATCCCGAAGTCAGGCTGATGACAGCCCTCCCGTGCCGGGTGCTGCCGGCCTGCGCTCCCGTCTCACTCCTCGCTCCTAGAGCGGCCGGCGTGCTTCCCGGTGAATGTTTTCAGGCGACGGTACGTGCCGCCTGCGCAATGCCGCGCTCCAGGCCGCGCAACTCGGCCAGCCCGCGCATCCGCCCCAGCAGCGAATATCCCGGATTGGTGTGCTTGTTGAGGTCGTCCAGCATCTGGTGCCCATGATCCGGACGCATCGGGATCGATCGGCTCTCGCGCTGCTGAAGCGCGTAGACCGCGGCGACGACGGCGGGCATGTTGGCATCGCCTTCCAGGTGCTCCGCCTCGTGGAAGGCGCCATTCGGCTCGCGCTCGACGGACCGCAGATGCAGGAAGCCGATGCGACTGCCCAGCCGTTCGACCATGCCCGGAAGGTCGTTGTCGGCGCGCACCCCGAACGAGCCGGTGCAGAAGCAGAGCCCGTTGGACGGGTTGGGGACCCGGGCGAACAGGTCTGAAACGTCCGCCTCGGTGCTCACCACGCGCGGCAGGCCGAAGATGGGGAAGGGGGGGTCGTCCGGGTGAACGACGAGCCTGATCCCGAGTGCGTCCGCTTCCGGACAGACCGCCTCCAGAAAGGCGATGTGGTTGGCGCGCAGCCGGCCGGCGTGCACATCGGCGTAGGTGTCGATGCACCGGAGGAATTCGGCAGAGGTGAAATGCTCTTCGCTTCCCGGCAGGCCGGCGATGATGGTCCGCTCCAGGCGGAGCCGTGCCGCCTCCTCCATGGCGTGATGGGCGCGGTCGGCGGCATCGCGTATCGCGGGATCATAGTCCGCGGCGGCATCGGGGCGGCGCAGGATATGCAGGTCATAGGCCGCGACCATGACCGGATCGAAGCGCAGCGCGCGGGCGCCGGTCGGTAGCGGCCACGCAAGGTCCGTCCGCGTCCAATCGAGCAGGGGCATGAAGTTATAGGTGACGACGGTGATGCCGCACGCGGCGAGGTTGCGCAGGCTCTGGAGATACGCGTCGATCAACTGGTCCCAGTTGGCCGAGCGGGTCTTGATCCCCTCATGCACCGGCAGGCTCTCGACCACCGTCCAGCCAAGTCCCGCCTCCTCGATCTCCGCCTTGCGAGCGGCGATCGCCTCTCGCGACCAGACGGCGCCGTTCGGCACCTCATGCAATGCGGTGACGACTTCGCTGGCCCCGGCCTGGCGGATATCGGCCAGCGCGACCGGATCCGCGGGGCCGAACCACCGCATGGTCTGCGTCATCATCATGGGCGTCGAACCTCTGGAGAAACGGCACCGCCGGAACGGCGGATGGGGAGGATTCGACGCTAGTACGCAGCCCGCGGTCAGACAAGTAGATGGGCACGATGGCACGCCTTGCAGACGAGGTCCGCTAAAGTTATCTGAGTAATGTCTCCAACAGGCGAACCTCCCGATGCACCTGATCCGTTCCGCGCTCCAGGTCGATCCCCGCGACGATGTGGCCACTGCCCTACGCGATCTGCCGGCAGGGGAGACGGTGACGGTTGGCGATACGACCGTGACGCTCTGCGACCCGGTGGCGAAGGGCCACAAGCTGTCGGTGCGTCCGATTGCGACCGGCGATGAAGTCGTGAAGTTCGGTTGGCCGATCGGACGCGCGACGATCGACATCCCGGCCGGGGCGCATGTCCATACCCATAATGTGCGCACGCTGCTGGAGGAGGCGCAGGAGTATGCCTATGCCGCGGCTCCGCCGGTGTCGGCCGTGCCCGCCGAACCGCGCACTTTCGATGGCTACCGCCGTGCGAACGGGGCGGTCGGTACGCGCAACGAGATCTGGATCCTGTGCACGGTCGGCTGCGTGGGCGCGACGGCGCGGCGGCTGGCCGAGCTCGCCGAGCGGCGCTTTGCGGGTCGCGTGGACGGCATTCACGCGTTTCCGCACCCCTACGGCTGTTCGCAGCTGGGCGACGACCTCGATCATACCCGGACGATGCTGGCGAGTCTGGCGCAGCATCCCAATGCCGGCGGCGTGCTGCTGATCGGCCTTGGGTGCGAGAACAACCAGATGGACGCGCTGCTCGCCTCCGCGCCCGGCATCGACCGCAATCGCCTGCGCTCCTTCACCACCCAGATGGTTAGCGACGAATATGAGACCGGCCTCGCGATGATCGAGGAACTGGTCGCGTTGGCCGAGCAGGACCGCCGCGAGCCGGTGCCGCTGTCGGAACTGGTGCTGGGGCTGAAGTGCGGCGGCTCCGACGGGTTCTCGGGTGTTTCGGCCAACCCGCTGGTCGGGCGCGTCGCAGACGCGGTGGCGAACGCAGGAGGAACCCCGGTGCTGACCGAGATCCCCGAGATCTTCGGGGCCGAGCGCATCCTGATGGCGCGCGCCAAGGACGAGGCGGTGTTCGGCGAGATCTGTACGCTGGTCGAGGACTTCAAGGGCTATTTCGTTGCCCACGGCCAGCCCGTCTATGAGAACCCGTCGCCGGGGAACAAGGCGGGCGGCATCACGACGCTGGACGAGAAGTCCCTAGGTGCGGTGCAGAAGGCGGGTCGAGCGCCCGTGGTCGACGTGCTGCGCTATGGCGAACGTGTGCGGCAAAAGGGGTTGGTGCTGCTGGAAGCGCCGGGCAACGACGCGGTATCCTCAACGGCGCTGACGGCCGCGGGCGCCACCGTGATCCTGTTCACTACCGGGCGGGGGACGCCGATGGGGTTCCCGGCACCCACGCTCAAGATAGCGTCGAACACCGGGCTTGCCGAGCGTAAGCCGGGATGGATCGACTTCGACGCGGGGCCGCTGCTGGAAGGGGAGGCGCCGGAGGCGGTGACCGAACGGCTGCTCGACCTGGTGATCGCCACGGCTTCGGGTGCAGAGACACGCGCCGAGCGCAACGGCGAGCGCGAAATCGCGCTGTGGAAGCAGGGTGTGACCGTCTAAGTCGATGGATGACAGGGCCAGTCGTGCCGCCTAGGCTGACGGGGTGCAGGAACCCAGCATGACCCGACCCGCCGGACGCAAGCTCTACCAGGCGATCATCGACGCCCTTCAGGCCGACATCGTCAGCGGGCGCTTCGCACCGGGCGACCGGCTCCCCACCGAACGCGAACTCGTCGATCGTTTCTGCGTCAGCCGCCTGACGGTGCGGGAGGCGGTGATCGGCATGGAGATCCTCGGACTGGTCGAGGCACGGCGTGGATCGGGCGTCTATGTGACCGCCCACGCGCCGGGGCTGCTGCAGCCGTCCGATCTGGACATCGGGGCGTTCGAATTGATCGAGGCGCGCCGGCTGGTGGAGGGGGAGTGCGCTGCGCTGGCTGCGCTCACCCGAAGCGAGGCGGACGTGGCAGCGTTGCGCGACATTCTGGAGCGGATGATCGCCGAGAACGCGATCGAAAGCCCGGACGAGT
This sequence comes from Sphingomonas sp. ACRSK, assembly GCF_022346685.1. NCBI lineage: Bacteria > Pseudomonadati > Pseudomonadota > Alphaproteobacteria > Sphingomonadales > Sphingomonadaceae > Sphingomonas > Sphingomonas sp. ACRSK. The sequence continues at coordinate 132,683 of NZ_JAKRNR010000003.1, forward strand.
ATGCCGATCGCGAGTTCCATCGTCAGATCGCCCGGGCGACCGCCAATGACGCGATGGTGCTGACGATCGAGACGCTGTGGGACGTGCGGCATCGCTCGCCCCTCTGCATGGCCGTGCTCGACCGCGCGCGAAGGGCAGGGGAGAAACCGCGCATCGAGGACCATCGGGCCATCCTCGATGCGATCGCCGCGGGCGATCCGGATGAGGCGCGCCACGCCATGCGCCGCCACCTTGGCCGCGTGATCGAGCACTTGCTCGAGGCGACGCAGAACGATGCCCTCGAACGAGCCCGCGCCGAGGCGGCCCAGTTGCGGGATCGCGCAAACCGTTTTTCCGCGATCCGCTGATCCTACAGCCGGGCGAGGGTCGCGCGGGCGCCCTCCGTCTCCAGGCGGTGCAGCCAAGCCGCGAGAAGCTGTGCTAGCGCGGCGTCCTCGGCCAGAGCAGGGGGGAAGATCGCATCGAGCGCGAGCAGCGCCGTCACCTTCTCCTCGGCCGTGACGGTGCCCTCCAGCGCTGCGGCGGTGCGCGCAGCGAGTGGATCGTCGACGGTAAAGGCTCTGCCCTGATCGTCGATGCCCTCTTGCCAGCGCATCCACGCGGCAACGGCGAGCTTCAGGGCGGGGCAGCGGGTATCCGCCGCGCGACACGCAGCGATGCTTGCGAGCAGCCGCTGCGGCAGCTTTTGCGACCCGTCCGTCGCGATCTGCCGGGTACGGTGCTGGAGCGCGGCGTTGGCGAAGCGCGCCATCAGCTGTGCCCGATAGGCTGCGACGTCGAGGCCGGGCGGCGGCGACAGCGTCGACTCCGCCTCCTCCCACAACCGCTCGACGAAGCGACGGCCTTCGGGCAGCGCCACTACCTCGTGCACGAAGTCGATGCCCGCGAGACCGCCGAGATAGGCGATGCCCGAATGTGCCCCGTTGAGCAGCCGGAGCTTGGCCTCTTCCCAGGGCGCGACATCGTCGGTGAGTTGGACGCCAAGCGCCGCGAAGTCCGGTCGCGGACCCGCGAAGCGATCTTCGATCACCCACTGGGAGAAGGGCTCGGTCTTGACCATCGCTTGGTCCTCCACGCCCAAGGTCCGCGCGAGTTCGGCGACATCGGCATCGGTGGTCGCGGGAACGATCCTGTCGACCATGGTCTGCGGGAAGGCGCCCTCCGCCTCGATCCAGGCGGCGAGCTCCGCGTCGTGCGCGGCGGCCATGCGCAGCACCGCCTGGCGCAGCCGCGCACCATTGTGCGGCAGGTTGTCGCAGCTGATCGCGGTGAAGGGGGGAAGGCCCGCAGCGCGGCGGCGGGCCAAGGCCGCGACCAGGAACCCCGGGGCGGTGCGAGGCGCCTTGAGGCTGGCGAGGTCGGCAGCGACATCCGCATCCGCCTCGATCAACGCGCCTGTCGCGGGATCGAGCTTATAGCCTTTTTCGGTGATCGTCAGCGTGACGAGATGCGTGTCGGGGCTGGCGAGTGCGGCGACGACAGCCGCCGGATCTTCGGGCGCCACCAGCACGGTCTGCACCGCCCCAATCAGCTGCAGGCGCCGGACGTCGCCCTCGCGCTCCACCAGCGTGTAGAGTCCGTCCTGCGGTACCAGCTGGTCGCGCACGCCCGGAGAACGCAGCGATACGCCGATGATGCCCCAGCGCAGGTCTCCCGCGGTGAGCGCGGCGTCGAATACCGCGGCCTGATGTGCGCGATGAAAGGCGCCGATGCCCAGGTGGACGACGCCCGCCTTCACGGCGGCGCGGTCATAGGACGGGCGGGCGACTTCGGCGGGCAGCGTTGCCAAGGTCGCGTTCCAAAGGCGTGCGCTCACAGCTTGTAGGCCTGCTTGACGAGGTCATAGGTCAGCGCCTGCGCGACCTCGTGCGCCTCGTCTTCCGGCAGCCGATGCTCGGCGACGAGGCGCGCAAGGAAGGCGCAGTCCATCCGGCGGGCGACGTCATGGCGCGCGGGGATCGACAGGAAGGCGCGGGTGTCGTCGTTGAAGCCGACCGTGTTGTAGAAGCCGGCCGTCTCGGTCACCCGCTCGCGGAAGCGGCGCATGCCTTCGGGGCTGTCGTTGAACCACCAGGGCGGGCCGAGGCGCAGCGAGGGATAGTGGCCGGCGAGCGGCGCGAGCTCCCGCGCATAACTGTCTTCGTCCAGGGTGAAGAGGATGATGTTGAGGCGCGGGTCGGAGCCATAGCGGCTGAGCAGCGGATGGAGCGCGCCGACGAAGTCCGTCGCCATCGGGATATCGGCGCCCTTGTCGCGGCCGAACTGCGCCATGACGGTCGCATTGTGGTTGCGGTGGACGCCGGGGTGGATCTGGAGCGTCATGCCGTCGTCAATGCTCATCCGGGCCATCTCGGTGAGCATCTGGGCGCGGAACAGCTCGGCCTCGGCGGCCGTGCAGCTACCGGAGCGGACGCGGGCGTAGAGGCGCTCGGCTTCCGCTTCCGAGAGATCGGCAGTCGCGGCGCTGGGGTGGCCGTGGTCGGTCGCAGTCGCGCCGCCGACCTCGCGGAAATAGGCGCGACGGTTCTCGTGGGCGCGCAGATAGCCCTTCCAGCTCGACACGTCCTCACGGGCCAGCTCGCCCAAGCGCTCGACGTTCTGCTGGAAGCCCTCGAAATCGGGGTCGAGCGCGGGGTCGGGGCGATAGGTTGTGATGACCTTGCCCTGCCATCCGCTCGCGCGGATCGCGCGATGGTGGTCGAGCGCGTCCAGCGGACCCTCGGTGGTGGCGATCGCCTCGATGTTGAACCGCTCGAACAGCGCGCGCGGGCGAAACGCCTCCTGCTTCAGCGCGGCGTCGATGGTGTCGTAGTAGGTGTCGGCGTTGGCGGCCGACAGCACCTCGTCGAGCCCGAAGATTTCGGCGAACACCCAGTCGAGCCACATGCGCGATGGGGTGCCGCGGAACAGGGGATAGTGGCCGGCAAAGCGGCGCCAGATCGCGCGCGGATCGGCCTCGGTGGGACCCCCGTCGACGCGCGGCACGCCCAATTCCTCCAGCGGCACGCCCTGGCTGTAGAGCATGCGGAAGACATAATGGTCCGGGATGATCAGGAGGCTGGCCGGATTGCCGAACAGCTCGTTGCGGTCGAACCAGGCCGGATCGGTGTGCCCATGGGGCGAGAGGATCGGAAGGTCGGCGATGCGCTCATACAGTCGCCGCGCGATCGTCCGGGTGGTCGGATCGGCCGGCAGCAGCCGATCAGGGTGGAGCGAAAGCTTGGTCATCGAACGGCCTCGGGCAGAAAGGGAGGCGGGCAGCCCGCCGGCAATGGGCGGGAGGATGCAAAAGCGGCTGGAGACTGTCCAGCCAATTTGTCAGATATCTTTAGAGCGGCGGTGCCGCGACCGAGGCGCGCCGGATCAGCGTCGACAGGAACAGCGCATGCTCGCCGTCCTCATCGCCGACACCGTTGCCGATGAGCTTGAGCGCGGCCGCCCGTGCCATGGTCTCGATCGGCCAGCGTACCGTGGTGAGAGGCGGCCAGAGGTGCGACGCGATGGTGGTGTCGTCAAAGCCGATGATCGACAGGTCGGCCGGAATCTCCAGCCCGCGCTGGCGGGCAACATGGATGGCGCCCGCCGCCATCTCGTCGTTGGAGGAAAAGATCGCGGTAGGGCGGGGCGAGAGGTCGAGCAGTCGCTCGGTCGCGCGCATGCCGGAATCGAAGGTATAGTCGCCGGGTGCGATCCAGGTGCGATCGAACGGCAATCCGGCAGCCTTCATCGCTTCCTCGTAGCCAGATTGGCGTTCGAGCGCGGAGCGGAAGCCGCGGGGACCCGCGATGACGCAGATGTGGCGGTGACCTGCTTCGATCAGATGGCCGATCGCGTGGCGGACCGTTTCGCGGTCGTTGGAGGCGACCATGTGCTCCGGCACGTCGAACGGGGCCGATCCCATGCGGACATAGCGGCAGCCGATGGACGCGCAGAGACCGGCGAGCTGGTCGTTCTCGGAAATCGGCGGCAACAGCATCACGCCATAGGGGCGCTGGCGTTCAAGGAAGCGGCGGATCTCGCCCAGCATCTCCGGGTCACCGCGGTCGACCGGATGAACCAGCAGCTCGAATTCGGTGTCGCGCAGCACCTCCAGAAGTCCGTGCTGCACGCCCAGCACCATCTGCGCATTGGGATTGTCGTGGATCAGCGCAATCACGAAGTTCCGACGCAGCGCCAGCGCACGCGCCTGCGGATTGGGCGTATAACCCAGCTCGGCGATCACCTGCTCGACGCGCTTGCGCGTGTCCTCGTTCAGGAGGTCGCTGTTGTTGATAACGCGGCTGACCGTCTTCTTCGAGACGCCAGCGAGACGCGCGACGTCGTTGATGGTGGGCTGGGAGGCCTTGGTCATGGCGCATCCATAGCGACCGAGCGAAGTTGTTTGCCAGCGGCATTTGGACGCACCCCTGCGGCAGGGGCGCGTCCGATGATCCGAACCGGCAGCGACGGGATCCGAGCCACTGGCAGTGTTTTCAGCGCGGCAGCAGCTTCTCGCCAGAGATTGCGAATGAAGCGGCTGCTCCGGCCGCTTGGGTGTGCCCCGGCCTCGACACCGGCTGGCCGCCACCAACCCAGAGGTCGACCTGGCCGGTGGAAATGCGACGGCGGCCCTGCGGGTCCACGTAGCTGAGCTGTCGGTCCTTCAGCGCGAAGCGAACGGTGCGCGTCTCGCCCTTCTTCAGGTGTACCCGTTCGAAGCTCTGCAGCGTGCGAATGGCAGCGCCGTCCTTCCCGGGATGCGCGACGTACAGTTGGACGACCTCGTCGCCGTCCATGCCGCCCACGTTGGTGACATCCACCGACACCGTCACCGAGCCATCCGCCTGGATCGTCTTGTCGCTGACGCGTGCATTCCGATAGGCGAAGTCGGTGTAGGAAAGGCCATGGCCGAAGGGGTAGAGAACCTCCCCGTTGAAATAGCGGTAGGTCCGCCCCTTCATCGCGTAATCGTCGAACGCGGGCAAATCGTCGGCGGACTTGTAGAAGGTGACCGGGAGGCGTCCGGCCGGGCTATAGTCTCCGGCGAGAAGGCCGGCGACGGCATGGCCGCCCTCGCCACCTGGATACCAGGCTTCCACGATCGTCGGGATGTTCTTGTCGGCCCAGTTCACGCTCAGCGCCGATCCGTTCATCAGCACCAGGACGACGGGCTTGCCGGTGGCATGGACCCGTTCGAGCAGCTTCTGCTGCGGTTCTGGCAGTTCGAGGCTGGTGCGATCACCGCCGGCGAAGCCCTTCGCCTGGACCTTCATCTCCTCGCCCTCGATGCGGGCGGAAAGCCCACCTACGAAGATGACGACGTCCGCCTGGCTGGCGGCTGCGACCGCATCGTCGCCATTGGCGCTCGGCAGGCTCCAGAGAAGCTGCTGCTGGCCACGCGCGCCGCGCTGGAAGCCCTCGACGCGGACGGCGTAGCTCTTGCCCCGCTTCAGGCGGATGGATCCCGACAAGATCGAGGGCGCGTCGCCCACGCCCCATTCGTCCACGACCAGCTTGTTGTCGATCCAGACGCGGTAGCCGTTCTCGCTGGAGAAGCGGAAGCGATACTCGCCGGTTTCCGGGGCCACCAGCGTGCCCGTCCAGCGTGCGGAGCTTTCGCGGTCGCCGCTCCACTCCACCCGTGCGTTGGTCGCGGCTTCCGTGGCGCTCGGCGCCCCCTGCAAGTCGCGGTTGGCGTAGTGCTGGACGCGGAGCCCCCGGAAAGCAGTGTCCGGCACCGGCGCTTCTGCCGGCCCGATGAGGCCCACGCCCTGCGCATGGAGGATCCGCGCGTTGGGATAGCGCGCGCGGATACCATCGAGCACCGTCACCGGCCGGGACGGCGTACCGTAGTAATTGCCCACCAGCGTATCGAAGCTGTCGGCGTTGGGTCCGATGACGGCGATCGTGCGCGGTGCGCTCTTGAACGGCAGCAGATTGCCCTGATTCTTCAGCAGCACCATCGACGCCTCTGCCATCTCGCGCGACTTGGCGCGATGCGCGGGCGTGTCGTAGTCCTTCGCCGTGATGGTCGGGAACGGCAGTTGCGGGTCGAAGAGGCCGAGCCGGATGCGCGCCTCGAACAGGCGCTGGAGCGACCGATCCACCGTCGCCTCGCTCATATGCCCCGCCTTGACGGCTGCGACGATGTTCTCCGGATCGGTCGTCATGCCGTTGCGGTAGTCGCCGCAGATCAGGTCCATGCCGTTCTCGAAGCCGGCTGCGACACCTTCCGGAGCGGTGTTGGTGTAGTGCAGCGCGTCCTTGCGATAGATGTTCGCCGCTGCCCCGCAGTCGGAGACTACATAGCCCTGAAAGCCCCAGTCGCGGCGCAGATACTGTTGCTGCAGCACCGCGTTGGCACAGCCCGGCACGCCCCAGACCGCATTGTACACGCACATGATGGAGGCGACCTTGCCCTCCGTCACCGTGGTACGAAACGCCGGCAGGTAGGTGTCCTCCAGGTCGTGGAGGCTCGGGTACACGTCTTCGCGATGGCGGTTGCTTTCCGGGCCGGAATGGACCGCGAAATGCTTCGAGGTCGCGATCGTCTTGAAGTACTTCGGATCGTCGCCCTGCAGGCCTCGGATGAAGGCGGTGCCGATCTGGCCCGTCAGATAGGGGTCCTCGCCATAGGTCTCCTGGCCGCGTCCCCAGCGCGGATCGCGGAAGATGTTGAGATTGGGGGACCACACGGTAAGCCCGCGATAAAAGTCGCTTCCGCCGTCGGGATGGCGCCGCTCGAGATATTTGGCGCGAAACTCGGTAGAGATCACATCGGCGGTATCCCGCATCCGATCGACATCCCATGTCGCCGCCATGCCGATGGCCTGCGGGAATACCGTTGCGATGCCGGCGCGCGCCACGCCATGCAGCCCTTCGTTCCACCAGTTGTACTTGGGGATGTCCAGCCGGGGCAGAGCAGGCGCGTCGTGGCCGAGTTGAAGCGCCTTTTCCTCAAGGCTCATCCTGGAGACGAGATCGCGGGCGCGTTCGGCAGGAGGCAGCTGCGGATTCCGATAGCGGAGCTCCGAGGGCACGGACTGCGCGGTGGCCACGCTGATTGGCGCAACCGACGACAGCAATAGAAGTCCGATCAGCAACGTGCGAGCCACGCGACACCTCCCCAATTTTTCTGTTTGGACCAAACTGTGCACATCGACGGCAGGCGGTCAACGAAAATGGTAACGCTATCTTGGACTGACTCTGCGCTTCCAAACGCAACGCGGCCGGCTGTCTGCTGAGGGGTTCTGAGCCCCCTTGAGCTCGGAAACCATAAACGGCCTTGCTCCTGACACCGGTTTCCAATAGCCATGCCTGCGAAATGCTGAGGATGTTCTGTCGATGAGTGGCGAAGAGGCGATCGCACGGGCCTTTGTGGAGGCTCGGCGTGCGGGTGCGGCGCTTCCCATCTATCCGGGCGGGCGTCCGACCTCGCTGGCCACGGCCTATGGCGTGCAGGACCATGCAATCTCCTTGCGTGGCGGTGCCGTCGCCGGGTGGAAGGTGGGCCGCGTTCCGGCGCCCCACAGCGACACGTTGGGCGTGCCTCGGCTCGCAGGGCCGATCTTCGCCGATCAGATCCAGAACGCCGGCGACGATCCGGCGGTGTTGCCGGTGATCGCGGGCGGCTTTGCCGCGGTGGAGGCCGAATATCTGCTGCGCATCGGCCGTTCGCCACGCCTGGGTACGCAGCGGATCTCACTGGAGGAAGCCGTCGATCTGGTCGACGCGGTGCATGTCGGGTTCGAAATCGCGAGCTCGCCATATGCGGGGATTAATGCGGACGGACCGCTGGTCACGATCAGCGACTTCGGCAATCATAACGCATTGCTGATCGGGGCGCCGGTGGCGGACTGGTCGAGCCGGGCCTTTGAGGACTGGCAGGTTGCGACCTTCGTCGACGACACCTGCGTCGGTGAGGCGAGCGCGCGCACCATGCTAGACGGACCGTTCGGCGCCGTCGCGTTCCTGATCGAAAGCCTGGCTGCGCGCGGCCGGACGCTGGAGCCGGGGCAATGGGTCTCCTCAGGCGCGGTGACCGGCGTCCACCAGGTGGTGGTCGGGGCACGGGTCGAGGCGCGGTTTGGAACACTTCGGGTGAGCGGCACGATAGAGGCCGCCGCCCGGCAGGAGAGTATGTCGGAGACGAAGCATGGAGAACGGACGGGCTGACCCGATTGCAGGCGCGGTAGCGCGGGCGGGTCGCTATCGTTGGGGGATCGTCGCGCTCCTGTTCACGGCGACGGTGATCAACTACGTCGATCGGCAGATGATCGGCGTGCTCAAGCCGACGCTGTCGGCGGACCTCGGCTGGAGCGAGACCGACTTCGCCGACGTGATCTTCTTTTTCCAGTTCGCCTATGCGATCGGCTACCTCGGCTTCGGCCGGATCATGGACGTGATCGGCGCGCGCTTCGGCTATGCCATCGCCTTCGTCATCTGGCAGATTGCACACATCGCCCATGGCGGCGCGTACAGCGTCACCCAGTTCGCGATGGCGCGCTTCGGCCTGGGCCTGGGTGAATCCGGCAATTTCCCCGCGAGCATCAAGGCGGTGACCGAGTGGTTCCCGGCGCGCGAACGGGCACTGGCGATCGGCGTGTTCAACGCCGGCGCCAATGTGGGCGCGATCATCACGCCGCTGGTGGTTCCGATCATCACCGTCACCTATGGCTGGCGCGCGGCGTTCATCATCACCGGCTTGGTCAGCCTGCTGTGGCTGGTCGCCTGGCTGATGATGTATCGACGCCCCAGTGAGCACCCCAGGGTAACCAACGAGGAGCGCGCCTGGATCGAGCAGGATCCCGCCGATCCGGTGACGGCGATCCCGTGGAAGCGGCTGATCCGCGTGCGCGAGACCTGGGCCTATGCGCTGGGCAAGTTCTTCATCGACCCGATCTGGTGGTTCTTCCTGTTCTGGCTGCCGGGCTATCTGGGCGAACGCTATGACCTGGACCTGCTGAGCTTCGGGCCGCCGCTGGTCGCCATTTATCTGCTGTCCGATTTGGGCAGCGTCGCGGGCGGGTGGCTGTCGGGCCGGTTCATCAACGCGGGCAAGAGCGTCAACTACGCGCGCAAGATGACCATGTTCATCTGCGCCTGCGCGGTGGTGCCGGTGTTCTTTGCCCAGTCGATCGACAATCTGTGGCTGGCGGTGCTGGTGATCGGCGTTGCGACCGCAGCGCACCAGGCGTTCTCGGCCAACCTCTACACGCTCCCGTCCGACCTGTTCCCGCGTGCGGCGGTGGGTTCGGTGGTCGGCATCGGCGGCACCGTGGGCGCAATCGGCGGCATGCTGATGGCCAAGTACGCAGGCTATGTCCTCGACAGCATCGGCAGCTATGTGCCGCTGTTCGCGGTGGCGGGCTCGGCCTATTTCCTGGCGCTGCTGTGCGTCCACCTGCTGTCGCCCAAGCTGGCGCGGGCGCAGGAAGTCTGAAGGCAGGCGCGGGCGGCGCACGCACGCCGCCCGCTGCCGCACCCCCAAGCTGGAGAAATGCGATGGGATTGAGCAGGCGCGACGCGCTGGGGACGGCGTTTGCCGGCGGTGCAGCGGCGATGCTGGGTGGAACGCCCGCACGGGCAGCGGGGGCGTCGGCGGCGCCTGAGGCTTGCAGGGCGGGCTCGGCGACGGACTGGAAGCGCGGATTCGACAACCAGCGGATCGCGGACCTGGGCGACGGGCGGTTCCTGAACCCGCTGCTGGCCGGCGACCATCCCGATCCGGCCATCCTGAAGGATGGACCGGACTATTACATGACCTTCTCCAGCTTCGACAGCTATCCCGGGCTGACGATCTGGCACAGCCGCGACCTGGTGAACTGGCAGCCGCGCAAGGCCGCCCTCAACCGCAACATCGGGTCGGTGTGGGCGGTGAGCCTGGAAAAGCACAAGGGGCGATATTTTCTCTACATTCCGGTGAAGGCCACGCCGAACGACATCTATGTCAGCTGGGCCGATCACATCGACGGGCCGTGGTCCGACCCCAAGTCGCTGGGGCTGCACGAGCATATCGACCCGTGCCATGCGGTGGCCGAGGATGGGTCACGCTGGCTGTTCCTGTCGGGCGGCGACCGCATCCGGCTGTCGGACGACGGGCTGTCGACCGTTGGCAAGGTCGAGCATGTCTATGACCCCTGGCGCTATCCGGACGAGTGGGACGTCGAGAGCTTCTCGCCCGAGGGCCCCAAGATCGTGCGGCACGGCGGCTGGTATTACCAGATCACCGCAGTGGGCGGAACGGCGGGGCCGCCCACCGGGCACATGGTGATCGTGGCACGATCGCGCTCGCTCCATGGTCCATGGCAGAATGATCCGGCCAATCCGGTGGTGCGGACCGAGGATGTGTCGGAACGCTGGTGGTCACGCGGCCATGCGAGCCTGGTGGAGGCGCCGGACGGGAGCTGGTGGTCGGTGTACCACGGATTCGAAAACGGGTTCTGGACGCTGGGGCGGCAGGCGCTGCTGGACCCGATCGAATGGACCGCCGATGGCTGGTTCCGGATGAAGGGCGGGGACCTGTCGCAGCCGATCGCCAAGCCGAAGGCCGGGACGGCACTGCCGCACGGGCAGCCACTGTCGGACGACTTCCGCACCCTGCAGCTGGGGGCGAAGTGGAATTTCTTTCAGCCCGGGCCGGACGAGGCCGCGCGGGCGCGGGTGGACAGTGGCGCGCTGGTGCTCAAGGCGACCGGCAAGGCTCCAAGCGACTCCTCGCCGCTGATGCTGATCGCGGGCGACCGGGCGTACCAGTTCGAATGCACGATCGAGATCGCAGCCGGGGGGACTGCGGGGCTGGTGCTGTTCTATGACGACAAGCTCTACTGTGGGCTTGGCTTCGACGAGACGCGGTTCGTGACGCACCAGTACGGCATCGAGCGCGGGCGGCCGGCGAACCCCTATGGCCGGCGCTTGCGGATGCGGGTGGCGAACAAGGAGCACATCGTGGCCATCCACCTGAGCGGCGATGACGGGCGGACGTGGAAGCGTTTCGACCGCGGGATGGAGGTCTCCGGGTACCACCATAATGTGCGGGGCGGGTTCCTGATGCTGCGGCCGGGGCTGTATTCGGCCGGAACGGGCGAGGCTCGGTTCCGGGATTTTCGGTATCGCGCGTTGTAGGGGTACGCGACCGGGTTCCGGCGGTGGCGGAAGCCGGGGTCGAGCAGGACAACGGATGGAGGCCGCGATACCCTGGGCTCCCGCTGCGCGGGAGCACGATGGGTGCCGGCGCGCGCGCTGCTTCTTGTACCCCGGCGGAGGCCGGGGTCCAGTTGCGGTGCAGTGGCGCTCGGTGCGCGTTCTTCCGGGGCCTTCCCGACTGGGCCCCGGCCTTCGCCGGGGTACGGGAGTGGTTCAGGCCAGGCGCTTCCAGTCACCATAGGCTTCGGTGCGCATGCGGCCGTGGCGAAGCATGGCCTGGTGGAACACCACCCGCCGCGCCACCGGTACGCGAGCGGCGGTGTCGGCGAGATCCAGCCAGGCCATCGCCTCGGCGGCGCGGGTGGCAGGTTCCTTGGCGATGCGGGGCAGGTCGATCTCGAACGGGGCGAAATAGCCGGGCTCGCCCTGCCAGGCAATCAGCTGCGCGCGGGTCTGGTCGATGCTCCATCCGTCGAGGTGGATGCCCAGATCCGCGAGGCCGCGGGTGACGCGGAACAGCAGCCAGTGGATGTGGCCGAGCTCGCCGAGCGGGTCGCCCTTGTAGACGCCGTCTGCGGCGGCGAGCTGTTCGGCATACATCCCCCAGGCTTCGGCATAGGAGGGGGCGTAGCGCTGGCGCAGCGGATGCGGGTCGGCAAGCACCTCCATCGGCATCTGCGTCATGTGGCCGGGGAGCAGCTCGTGGTGGACGGCGCCCGTGAGGCTCCAGCTGGGGCGGCGGGCGATGTCCTTGAGGTCGACGACATAGGCGCCGGGCTTTCCCGGGGTCGGCAGCTCGCGATAGCCGCCGCGGCCGGCGGCGAGTTCGGCGGGCGAGAGCCGGCGGGCGCTGACGTCGAGGCAGAAGGGCGGGACCGGCCCCAGCAGTGCGGGGATGCGCGCGCGGGCGGCGGCGAGGACGCGGTTCAAGTCGGCGACGGCCTGGTCGCGGCCGGCATCGCTGTCGGGATAGTGCCACTTCGGGTCGACGAAGAGGGCGCGGTAGCGTTCGCCGACCGCTCCCTGGGTACGGCCGAGGCCGCGGAACAGCCGGTCGGCGCGGGCGGTGAGGCGGTCGAGCTCGCGTGTTAGGCGACGGCGGGTGCGGGCGGGGGTGACGTTGGCGCCGCTGCGTTGCTGGAGGAGGAGGGCGTAGCGCTCGGCGCCGGTGGCGGTGGCGAGTTTCGCGTCGATCACGAGCCCCGCGCGGGCGGTGAGCAGGTCGAGGCGCTGGCCGGGCGGGAGCGCCCGGACGTCGAAGCTGGCGAGGTGCGCGAGGTCGCCGTCCTTGTCGGCCGCGTCCAGCGCCGCGCGGAGGTCGTCCCGGGTGCCCAGCGCGAGCGCCGGGGTGGCGAGGACGCCGAGCCCGGCCAGGACCACGCGCCGTGTCGCCTTCATTGCCGATCGAGCCCGGCGAGCGGGACCTGGTTGTTCTGGCGCGTCACCTCTGGGGCATCGCCAGGGAGGGCGATGCGGACCGAAAGGATGGCAGGATCGACGCCGCTGGGGATGGTCAGGCGCACGGTTGCGGTTTTGGGGGTGAGGTCGCTGGGGGCAGCGAGCGCCGGTACCGCCGCGCGGGCGACTTCGCGGCCGGTGGCATCGACCAGCGTCACCGCGCCGCCGGCGGCGGGCTGCGAGCCAAGGCTGTGGACCGTCACCGACACGCGGCGGCCCTGCACGATCACGTCGTCTGTGCCGATGCCGAGGTCGGGGCGCTGCTCGACCGGGCTGCTCGCTTGGCTGAGGGTGAAGTCGAGCACGGTGGTGGTGCCGGGGGCAAAGGTCACTTCCGTCGAGGCGCTGCGCTCCAAAGTGAGCTGGCGCGTCTCGACGGGGGTGAGGGTGCTGCCGCCGTCGCTGCTGGTCGCCGCCTTCACGGTCCAACTGCCGGCGGTCACCGTCCACCCGGTCATGGTCGCGCGCTGGGGCTGGTTGGTGATGTTGTAGGCGATGACGCGGAAGCCGTCGGGCCCTGGGTTGGGGACGAGGATCGCGACCTGGGTGGCGGCCTCGGGCTGGTCGAAGCGCCAGCTGACCGTGTTGCCGGGCCAGGTCTGGTTGCGGCGCAGGGCAATGCCGCCGAGGCGCTCGCGCTGGAGGATCTCATTGGGCTGATCGACGCGGTCGGACCACCAGTGCCCTTCCGTGTACATGTACATGTGCTGCGCCTTGTCGGCGATGGCGTCCGCGTGGAGGCGTTCGAGCCAGCTGCGGTCGCCGGTCGCGGCCCAGGCGCTGTAGAGCGCGAAGGGATCGCCCGAAGCTTCGGCCTTGGTCGGTGCGGTGGAGAGGAGCTGGCCGCCCATCGGCAAGGCGTGGAAGGTGTTCTCGTTGAACTCCGCGAGTGCGGCGAGGCCGGCTTTCGCGAGGCGCGTCTCGATCGGGCGGAGGTATTTGGCATCGCCGGTAAAGCGCCATGATGCCCAGGCGGACTGGAGCGGGACGGTGGCGCCGCCGCCGTCGCCGACGCGCGTCGCATCCGTCCGCCAATTGATCTCGTTGGGATAGCTCCAGTTGCCGTCGGGGCCTTGGGTGCCATGTGCCATTAGCCCATCGACAACGCCGGTGACGAGCCCGCGCGCGGTCGGGCTGGCGTTGTAGAGGCCGAGCAGGATCGGGCCGTGAAGGACGGTGAAGCTGTAGGGCTTCTGCCACTCGAACGCGCCCTCGCGATAGACCTTGCGGGCGCCGTACCAGTTCGAGGAGAAATGGAGGTGCCCGGCCGGGTTGCGGGTGATGATGTCGCCGAGCGCCCTGGTGGTGGCCATGATCCGCTCGACCGTGCGCGGCTCGCCCCAGTTGAGGTAGAGGCGTTCGGCGTCGGCGTTGAGACCTTCCTCATAGGCGTGGAGCTCGTCGGTGGTGAGCACGCCCAGGCCGTTCTCGATCATGCCGTTCTTGTAGACGGCCTCGTCCAGCGCGCGCAGCGACGCGTTGATCTTGTCGGGGTCGACGCCCATCAGCGCCAGGCCGGGCCATTGCTGCGTCAGGTCGGTGTCGTCGGAGATGCCGCCGCCGAAGTCGCCGTACGGCACCTGGCGCTCGTCGATCCACCAGTTCACGAAATGGCGGGCGAGCTTCAAATCCTCGAGCTGGCGGAACGCCCAGAGCGGCACGCCTGCGGGCGGCTGTGGCTGGGTGAAGGCGGGCATGTTTTCCGGGCGGTAGTTGATGTCCGCCCAATAGCGCCGCGCCTCCGCATGATCGGGATCGACGCGCAGCAGGTCGGAGATGTCGGCAAAGACGCGGCGGTAGAGACCGGCGTTCTTGGACGCGGTGTGCTCCTCGACCAGGAAGCCCCAATTGTCCTTCACCTGGTTGAAGCGATCGGCGACATGCTCCTTGGCAGCGTCCGCGCGGTCCTTGAAGACGAGGCGCAGCTTGGCACCGTTGAGCGCATCGGCGTTGAAATCGGGGGCTGCGGACGCGATCGTCAGGAAGAGGCTGTCGTTGGTGAGGATACGGTCGCGCAGGTCCAGCCACAGCGTGCGCGCCTCGCCCGGGCGGACGGAGACCTGCACGTCGATCATCTGGCGATCCGGCCAGATCGGATCGTGGACGACGATGCTGAGCGGGATCAGGCCCTTGGCGTCGGGTTTGAGCTGCATCGCGGGCAGGTCGATGGCGATACCGTCGAGCCCGGCGTGAAGGTTCTGCCAGCCATAGTCCCAGGCGCGCGCCAGCGGCCTGTCCGGAAAGGCGTCGCCGAAATTGGAGGGCACCAGCAGGTGGACGATCGGGCGCGCGTCGGCGCGGCGGACGGCGGCGCCGCTCTCGGCCGAGCTACCGGCGCCGACCGCGGTCTTGATGCCGCCCGCCGGCATGGCGACGGCGGTGGCCTGCTCGTCCGGGGCATAGCGGCCCGCGACATAGGCGTTGAGGGCGGAGAGGGCGGGAAGCTGCGACGATGCCTTGGCATCGACGACATAATCGAGGCCGAACAGGCCCTTGGGAGGTGTTCCTGCCGTCACGTTATAGGCCCAGATCTCTTGGATCGGCTGTTCCTGCATCACATTTGTGAAGCGCAGGCGGCCCCCCGCCCTGGTGGCGAAACTGTCGCTGGTGCGGACGACGCCTTGGGGGCGCTTGGCCAGCGTCGCATAGTCGCCGCCCTCCGGCGCATAGGCGAGCGTGCCGTATGCGGCGCCGCGGACGGCGACGCGGTTGAAGCGCTCGCCGGAGGGGACGGCGAGGTCATAGGTCTTGCCGCCCTCGACATAGACGTTCCAGTCGGGGAGCTGGAAATAGTCGTCACGGCCGGGAAGCTTGGAGCGGTTGTAGACGCCGGGCCAGGTGGTCTCCGGGATGCCGTCGACACCCTTCCACATCCACTGCTTCAGGTCCTTTGCGTCGGCGAACTCGACCTTGCGGATGGAGGTGGCGGCGTCGGCGAGAACGGGCGGGCTCTGCCGGTCCCACCCGTAGCGGTGGAGCCAGGCAGTACGACGGGCAGCGGCATCGTCGGCCGGGAACGCGGGGGGCTCCTGCTTGGCAGCGAGTGCCGTCACGCCGGTGGGTGCGAGCATCCGGTCGTAGACCCGCAGGTCGTCGACGTCGGAACCGCGCATGAAATTATAGCGGCTCTGCACCTGGTGGGGCGAGATCACGCGGCCGGCGAGACCGAACTGGTCGAGGCCGGAATCGAGGTTGGCGACCTGGCGCTTGGCGGCGACTTCGCGGCCGTCGACATACAGGCGGACGCCCACGGTCTCGTCCCAGGCGAAGGCGAGGTGGTGCCAGGCATTGGCGTCGGGGATTTGCGGGATGGTGTAGGAGACGCGGATCCGCGCGAGGTTGGCGTCAGTGACAAAGGCGTCGAAGCCGTGGCCGTTCCAGTCGATACGCAGGAACGCCATGTCCCAGCTGGTGTGATCGGCAAATCCGGTGCGGAAGATCACGAAGGGGACGTCGTTCAAGGGATCGCGCGCACGCCACCAGAAGGCGAGGGTGCCGCGCTCGGCGCGCATGTTGCCGGGTGCCTTCCAGGCGACGTAGCCGGCGTCCGACCAGCGCGCCGCGCCGCCGATTGCGCCATCGGCAATGATGCTCATGCCGCTGCGGAAATTGGGGACGGGATCGCCGGAGGCGTGCTCGGCCGTGAAGCCCGTGTCGAGCGTGGCGTGGAAAATGAGGCTCTGGTCGGCGGCAGGCGCCTGGGTCTGGGCTGCGGCCGGGGCGGCGAGGAGGGCGACCGCGAGGGCCAGCGCGGAAACGGGGGAACGGGTCATTCTCTCTCCTCGGGCCGGCGGAGGTGCGGAGTGGTCCCCGTCTGTTTGGCCGGTGGCGGGCATTGGCTGTGCGGTCGACGGCTAGGGCAGGAGGCGGAAGGCGGCAGCTGGACTTGTACCCCGGCGGAGGCCGGGGTCCAGTTGGGAAGGCGTCCGAGGGGAAGGGCCCAGCCCGACCCGCACCGCAACTGGACCCCGGCCTTCGCCGGGGTACGGCAGCATGGCGTGGTTGGGGATCGTCACCGCGCCACGATGGTGCAGGCGGTGGCGAGGCGATTGTCGAAGCGGACGTCGACGCGGGCGCCGAGCGACACCAGGTGGACGCCGGTGACGGCACCGGACGAGATCCAGTCGCCCGGCTGGAGCGCGATGCCGCGGGCGGCGAGCAGCTCGAACAGGAAACGCGCCGCGCCGAAGGGACCGTCGAGCATGGTGGCGGCGGTGGCGGCGCCGATCGGGGCGCCGTCGATGGTGAGCTCGACCGGCCAGTCCGCGATGCCGGCATCGCGCCAGTTGTCGATCGCCTCGCCGATCACCAGGCCGTTGTTGTTGCCATAGTCGGAGATGGTGACGGTCGCACCGAGCGCGTTGATGCCGGGAAAGGGAGAGCTGGCGATCTCGATGCCCGCGTGAACGGCATCGACCAGGTTGATCGCCTCCTCCATCGTATAGTGGAGCTTGGCGGGATCGGGCGCGGTGCCGACGCGCAGCAGGAACTCGGCCTCGGCCGCGGCAAATCCGCCGCGGAATACCGGCATGGCGACCGGCGTTCCAGCGCCCTTGGCGGTGACGATCTGGTCGGCAAAGATCGGGCCGGCGAGGCGGTTCACGCCCTCGATCGGCGGGTCGATCTTGCCGACCTTCCACCCCGCGACCCGGCGGCCGTCGAGCGCGAGGGCGCGATCCTGCACCGCATAGGCCTCTGCCAGCGCAGCGGGGATGGTGCCGGGATAGTCGACGATCGCCACGCCCTCACGGCGCGCACGCACGAAGGACTCGGCGATGCGTTCGATATTCTGCTGCAGTACGGTCGCCACCTGGAGCTTCTCCAATCCAATATCTGAAACCGGTGTCAACGACACCGGTTCGCGTTCAGCCGAAGCCGTGCGTTCTTGCCCAGCGCGCGAACAATTCGGGCCAGATCGCCGCCGGCTTGCCCGCCGCACCGCGGATGCCGAAGCCGTGGCCGCCCTCGGTAAACAGGTGCGTCTCGACCGGTACGCCAGCGCGCTTGAGCGCGGCACGCAGCGCGAGGCTGTTTTCGACCGGCACCGTTGCGTCATCCTCGGCATGAACCAGGAAGCAGGGCGGGGTGGTGGCGCGGACGTTGTTCTCGGGGCTGTGCGCAGCTTCGAGCGCGGGCGTGGGGTTGGCGCCAAGGAGCTGCGTGCGCGATCCGCCGTGCGCGACGGGAAGGCGCATCGACTGCACGGGGTAGATGGGGGCGGCAATGTCGGGACGGGCGCTCAGCCGGTCCGCGGCATCCACCGGCGCATAGACGCGCGCATCGTAGCGGGTGGCGAGGTCACCGCAGACATGCCCGCCGGCGGAAAAGCCCATCGCGGCGACGCGATCCGGGCGGATGCCATAGCTCTGCGCCCGCGCGCGGATGAGGCGCATCGCTCGCTGGCTGTCCTGGAGCGGGGTATCGGGGCCTGCGGCCCACCCATCGCCTGGCAGGCGGTAGAAGAGCACGAACACGGTCCACCCCCGCTCTGCGAGCCAGCGGCCGATCTCGAAGCCCTCCTTGTCGAGGACGACGCGGACATAGCCACCGCCGGGTGCGACCATCAGCGCCGATCCGTTGGGCTTGCGCGGGCGGAACACGACGAGGCGCGGCCGGTGGGTGCCGGTCACGGCGCGGTCGGAAAGGGCGGGATCCTTGCTGCGTTCCTCGATCCGCTCGACCGGCAGCGTGGCAGGGGCGCCGGGAGCGCCGTTCGGCCACAGCTCGAGAATCTCGGTGGGATCGGGGGACGTGCCCCGGGCCGGCGGGGTGGGTTGCTGGGCCCGCGCGGAGCCTGCGGCGGCCGCAGCCATCACGGAGCCGAGCGCAGCCAGCGTCTGTCGCCGATCGATCATGGAGAATTCCCGCGGAAGAAAAGAAGGGCGCCCCAAGGGAGGGGAGCGGGGCGCCCGGGACGACCTACATCTTGAAGCGGCCGCCGATCAGGAACGTCCGCCCGAAGTGGTTGGACTCGTAGTTGCGCTTTGCGTCGATATCGACCCACCGATCGCGATATTCGTCGGTCAGGTTGGTGCCTTCCAGCGACAGTTCGAAGCTCGGCGTCACCTTGTACCGCAGCGATGCGTCGACGTTGACCGTCTCGTCATAGCCTTCGAACAGGTTGCCGGTCGCCGAGGCGCCGTCGATGTACGGGCTGCGATAGCTGACCGATGCGCGCGCGGAGAATTTCGCATCCTCATAGTAGAGCGTGCCGTTGTAGGCGCGCTTCGACAGGCCGTAGAGCGTCGCGTCCCGGGTGGTGTTGGGAAGCGCGCCGAGCGTGCCGCCGGGGATCGGTGCGCCGGTCGGGCTGACGCCGGGCTGGATCACCTCGGTCGCCGGACCACCTTGCGAGTAGCTGGCGCTGGAGTCGACGAAGGTGGCGTTGGCGAGGAAACCGAAGTTCTTGAGGAAGCCCGGCAGGAAGGTGAAGCTCGCCTGGAGCGAGATTTCCATGCCCTTCAACGACGCACCCTCGCCGTTCACCGGGCCGCTGATCTGCCACAGCTGTCCTTCCGGGGCCTGGGCGGCCGGCGAACTTGCCGGGATCACGCTGAGCGGCAGGCCCGTCGAGGCGAAGGTGCCGCTGCGGGTGCCGGAGACCGGGAAGCTGGCGATGTTCTTCTTGAACAGCGCGACCGAGAACAGCGACTGGGGCGCGAAGTAATATTCGGCCGACAGATCGAAGGAGGTGGCGCGGAACGGATCGAGCTGCGGATTGCCGAAGTTGACGCGGTAGTTGAACCCGTCGACCGAGCCTCCCGGCGTCAGGCTGCCCAGCGAAGGCCGGGTGATGACCTTCGAAATGGCGCCGCGTAGGACGATGTCCTCATGCGGGAACAGCGCGACGTTGATCGCCGGCAGCCAGTCGTCATAGCTGCGCTCGACGGTCACGGGCGTGTTGGTGGTGACGCCGCCCGCCGTAGCCGAGGTCAGGCCGGTCGACTTCTGTGCGGTGTGCGCATAGCGCATGCCGGCGTTGGCCGCGTAGCGCAGGCCGAACAGGTCGCCTTCCATGTCGAACTGGACATAGCCGCCGGTCACTTCCTCGGAGACGCTGCGGGTGTCCCCGACCAGCACATTGGCGGTGCGATCATAGAGGCCGGTGTAGTTGGCCGCCGCATCGATGTTCGGGATCAGGAACTCGGTGGTGGTGCCGCCGGGCTGACCGGCCTTGCCAAGGTTGAACAGCTCGCCGAGGTTCCCCGCCGGGAAACCGTACACCGCCGTCGGGCCGATGTTGCTGTTGGGCGTGCAGGTGATGGTGCCGAGCACCACGTCGGTGCCGCCGGCGTTCGGGCATACCACCGCATCGCGCGAGAAGCCCTGGGTATCGAACGAGAAGCGGCGGTACATCGCCCCCGACTTGATCTTCAGCCCCTCCGTCACGTCCCACTCGGTCCGCAGCTGGACCGTGCGGAAGTCGTTGACCGTCTTGGACGGGCGGTCGCGGATC
Source organism: Sphingomonas sp. ACRSK (assembly GCF_022346685.1). Classification (NCBI taxonomy): domain Bacteria; kingdom Pseudomonadati; phylum Pseudomonadota; class Alphaproteobacteria; order Sphingomonadales; family Sphingomonadaceae; genus Sphingomonas; species Sphingomonas sp. ACRSK. Next base: position 152,721 of record NZ_JAKRNR010000003.1, read on the forward strand.
TCCGAGAGCTGGAAGTTGGCCGGATCGGTGACGCTGGTGCCGAAGCTGATCACCGGGCGCTTCATGTTGCTATAGTCGTAGCTGAAGCCCTGCGCGTCGCGATCGTCGAACACGAAGGTGGTCTCGACCGGGATGGTGGCGTTAGACTTGGAATAGCCGCCCATCAGCGTAAACCGGAACGTGTCGCTGACATCCTGATCCCAGCTGCCGCCGATCTGGTAGAATTCGGTCTGCGACTCGCGAAGATAATGCTCGGTGCGCACCCAGGCGTCGTCGATCGTCGCGGAAATCAGGTTGTTGTTGTCGTCGATCGTATAGTCGCGGACGTTCATCTGGCGCTCGTTGGAGCGCAGCAGCACTTCGCCCCACTTCTCCTCGCGGGTCTCCTTGAAGCGGGAATAGAGCGCGTCGATCGAGACCTTGGTCGCGTCGGTCGGCGCCCACTGGACGCTCCCGGTCAGGCCCAGGCGCTCGCGATCATGACGGACCGAGCCGTAGCGCGGGATGCGCGGGTGGAAGGCGAGCCCGACCTGGTCGCAGACGCCGCCGGGGGTGCCGACATAGGTGCCGCCGCGGTTGGGCTGCGAGAAGCAGGGGGTGCCGTCGACCGAATCGAACACGCCCTGGGCCCAGCGCACGGTGTTGTTGCCGAGCTCCAGGTTGTTGGTGCTCTGGTACGCACCCGAGATCGCGACGCCGAAGGTGCCCGCGTCGTTCTTGTACGACAGCAGGCCGGCGAGACGCGGACCCCAGTTCTCCGAAAGGTCGTTGTACGACGCCTGACCCGAGGCGACGAAGGTGACGCCGGTCTTGCCGGCCAGCGGGTTGCCCGTGTTGAGGTCGACCACGGCGCCGAGCGACCCTTCGTCGAGCGAGGCCTCCGCGGTCTTGTGGACGACGATGGAGTTGAAGAGCTCCGACGCGAACACGTTGAAGTCGAAGGCGCGGTCACGGTTGGAACTGGCGCCGTCGGTGGAGGTGGCGACCGTCTCGAGCCCGTTGACGCGGACGCGGGTGAACTGGGCGCCGAGACCGCGCACGGTTATCGCGCGGCCTTCGCCGGCATCGCGCTGGATCGAGATGCCGGGAATGCGCTGCAGCGACTCGGCGAGGTTCTGGTCGGGGAACTTGGCGATGTCTTCCGCCACGATCGCATCGACCGAGGAGACGGTGTTGCGTTTCAGCGCGATCGCGGCGCCGAGCGACTGGCGAAAGCCGGTGACGACGATGTCGCCTCCCGTGTCCGCTTCGGGCGGTGCGACCTGGGCAGCGGGGTCGGGCGTCGCCTGATCGGCCGGTACGATCGCGGTCTGGGCCGGCGACGGATTCTGCTGCGCCGGGGTGCCGGGTGCGACCGTCTCCGGGACCTCGGCGGCTTGGGCGAGGGCCGCCTGCGGAAGCAGCAGTGCGGCGGACATCGCGCCGAGCGAAACGCCGGCCAGGCGCAACGATCCGCGGCACGTACGACGGGACATGGTCATGCGTAATCTCTCCCCTCACGGCCGACGTCTGGCATCGGCAACGATTCCTGACACGCTGTATCGCGCACGGTTCGGGAGGGCGGGCGACGGGCCCGCGTCCGACATCCTCTCGATCCGACGCTTGTCTGGCGCGTCGTTCAACCGGCCTGTTTTGCTCTAGTAACCGGTGTCATAGACATGCGGCCGATCGGAACCGGTGTCAACCGTCTGCCACATGGTGGATTTCAGGTGCCCGGCTGGATGTAGGGCACGCGGGCGAACAGCTCGCGCTGCCAGCGGCGGGGGTCGTCTTCCACCCGCGAGCGGGTGTCGAAAACCATCGTACTGCGCGTCGCCAGATCGTAGCTCGGCCAGTGCGGTAACCCGGCATGGTTCGGGTTGCCCGTCTTTGTGAAGGCGACGAAGCTCTCCTGGATGGCTGCCGAGGCCGTGCGCGCATCCGCGGCGGTGCCGGTCTGCGCCCCTTCGGCATCGAGCGTGCCGAACACGAGCGGGATATCCATGGTGTGGAAGGCTCCGCGCCGGGGGTCGGTGCGCGATCCGAAATCGAGCTGATAGACCCAGCCCGGAGCGCCGGCGCGCGCGCGCTCCTCCGCCTCGATCACCTGGCCGCGCCAGCTGCGCCCGCAGGTGGTGGCGTCGTAGAAGACCTGGGTGGGCGTCCAGCTCGGGAAGTGCTCGCGATATTGCGCGACGACCCATTCGGGCAGGATGTCGATGCGCAGCTCGGGTGCGATGCGATCGGCGACATTGTCCCAGGTGAGCCCCTGCACCTTTGGACTGTCCGGGCTGAGGAAGGCGCGGGTCTCGTCATGCGTGTTGCCGAGCAGCATCGGGATGGCGAGGCCCTGCGGATGGGCGTCGGGCCAGAAGGGGTGGCGGGTCATCCACCTCATGTCGAGCACCGGGCCGAAATAGACGCCGCCGCCCAGAATTGGGTCGGTCGCGTCGAGGGCGTCCACGAGCCGTTCGGTGGGCATCGCCAGCAGCGGGTCGAGGTTGGTTTCCGTCACACCGAGCCGCTGCAGATAGGCACGGGTGCGGGCGGTGGCGTTGAGCGGCCCAGAAGCGGTGACCTGCTGTCCGCTCATGGTCGCAGCGCGGTGGAACAGGCCCTTGGCTGTCGGCATCGCCATCATCGTCGCGATCTTGGCGCCACCGCCGGACTGGCCGAATACCATCACGCAGTCCGGATCGCCCCCGAAGGCGGCGATGTTGTCGCGCACCCATTGCAGGGCGAGGATCAGGTCGAGCTGGCCGAGGTTGCCGCTGTCGGCGAAGCGCGGATCGAGGCGCGCCAGGTAGAGGTAGCCGAAGGCGTTGAGGCGGTGGTTGACGGTTACCACCACCACGTCGCCGCGCGCGGCGAGATGATGGCCGTGCGTTTGCGGATCGGTGACGCTGCCGTTCGAATAGGCGCCGCCGTGGATGTAGAGCATTACCGGCTTCTTGGCGGCGCCGCGCGGCTCTGCGGTCCAGATGTTGAGGAACAGGCAATCCTCGGACCGGGGCTCGTCGCTTTCGGCTTTTTGCGGGCAGATCGGCCCGAAGCGCTGGGCGAGGACGCGGGTGCCGGGCTGGGAGACTGGCACGGCGGCACGGAATCGTTCGGCCCGGCCGTAGCGGATGCCGCGAAAGGCGTGGACGTCGTCCTCGCGGGTGCCGACGAAGTCGCCGGCAGGCGCTCGCACGGTGCCGGCCGGGGCGGCCTTCGCCGCGCTCGCCGCCCACAGGGCCGCGCCGCTTGCCGCCACGCCGGTGAGGGCGCCGCGGCGGGTCCAGCCGTCAGCGGCGGACATCAAGCCCGCCTTGGAGATACGCGTCGAGATCGGCCTGACGGAAGATGCTCGCGTCGCCCGGCAGCGAATGCTTCAGGGCGGTGAGAGCGAGGCCGGTGTGCGCGGCGGTGTCGAGATCGTCGCCGCGGCGCAGCGCGTGGAGCACGCCTGCCGCAAAGGCGTCGCCGCCGCCGATGCGGTCGACTATGCCGGCGAGTTCCATCTCCTCGGTTTGGGCGGCCCGATCGCGCGCGTCGATGCGCGCGGAGAGCCGGTGGAGGTCGACATGCTCGACGTGACGGGCTGTGGAGGCGATCATCTGGAGCTTGGGGAAGGCGGCGAAGGCGGCTTCGGCGGCCTCGCGCCGGCGCCCCTCGGCATTGCTCGAGAATGTGCGGTCGAGCAGTAGCGCGATGTCGAGGTGGTTGCCGAACATCAGATCGGCATGGGAAACCAGCTCGGTCAGGATGGTGCGCGGATCGGAATCCCAGCGCTCCCAGAGCTTGGCGCGGTAATTGCCGTCGAACGAGATGGCGATGCCACGCGCGGCCGCTGCGCGGACGGCGGCAAGCGCGCTCTCGGCGGGCACGGGCCCCAGCGCCGGGGTGATGCCCGACAGGTGGAGGCGGTCGACGCCGTCGAGCAGCGTGTCCCAATCCCAGGCCTCGGCCGGTGCCTCGGCGAAGGCGGAATGAGCGCGGTCGTAGATGACTTCGGTCGCGCGCATGCCCGCGCCTGAGGTGACGAAATACAGCCCCATGCGGTCGCCGCCGAGCTGGATGCCGCGCGTGTCCACGCCATGCCCGCGCAGGGTGCTGATCGCGGCGCGGCCGAGATCGTTGTCGGGCAGGCGGCTCGCAAAGGCCACGTCGTGGCCGAGGCGGGCGAGCGCTGTCGCGACATTGGCCTCGGCGCCTGCGACCCACAGGTCGAGCTTGGGCGTCTGGAGCAGCAGTTCCCGTCCCGGCGGGGACATGCGGTACATGATTTCGCCAAAGGCGAGCAGGCGCTGCGTGGTCATCAGCGAGCCAGCCATCCGCCGTCGACGGCGAGGATATGGCCCTGGACGTAGTCGGCGGCCCGGCTGGCGAGGAACACGGCGGCCCCGCCGAGATCGGACGGATCGCCCCAACGTCCCGCAGGGATGCGATCGAGGATCGACTTGTTGCGGACTTCGTCCGCCTGGAGTGCGGCGGTGTTGTTGGTCGCGATGTAGCCCGGTGCGATCGCGTTCACGTTGATGCCCTTGGCCGCCCATTCGTTGGCGAGCAGCTTGGTGAGGCCACCGATGCCCGACTTGGATGCGGTATAGCTCGGCACGCGGATGCCGCCCTGGAAGGTCAGCATGGAGGCGATGTTGATGATCTTGCCGCCGCCGTTGGCGATCATGTGGCGGCCGGCCGCCTGGCAGAGGAAGAACACCGACTTGAGGTTGGTGTCGATCACCGCGTCCCAATCCTCCTCGGTGAAGTCGACCGCGTCGGCGCGGCGGATGATGCCGGCGTTGTTGACGAGGATATGGAGCCCGCCGAGCTTTGCCGCCGTCTCCTCAATCACGCGCCCGACCGGCTCGATCGTGGAAAGGTCCGCGGAGACGATCTCTGCCCTGCGGCCGAGCGCGCGCGCCTTGGCGACGGTGTCCTCGGCCGGGGTGCGGCCGACCGCGGCGATGTCGGCGCCGGCTTCTGCAAGCGCGAGGGCGATGGCCTGGCCGATGCCGGTGTTGGCGCCGGTGACGACCGCCACCTTGCCGGAAAGATCGAAGGGATTGGTCATTTGCAACTCCTCCCCTCCCTGGAAGGGAGGGGTAGGGGGTGGGTGCGCGTCGCGAAGCGGCGCGCTCTTGGCTGGCGGAGAGAGCCGAGCCTGGCGGCTCGGAACCCACCCCCAGCCCCTCCCTTCCAGGGAGGGGAGCATAGGGAGTTACGCCAGCTGGCAGATGTCCAGCACGTTCATGTCGGTATAGTCTTGGTTCTCACCGGCCATCGCCCAGATGAAGGCATAGGCCTTGGTGCCGGCACCCATGTGGATCGACCACGGCGGGGAGATCACGGCTTCCTCGTTGGCGGCGACGATGTGGCGCATCGCTTCGCCTTCGCCCATGAAGTGCATGACGCGGTCACTATCGGGGTTGTCGAGCTCGAAGTAGCAATAGATCTCGCTGCGGCGCTCATGGATATGCGGGGGGATGGTGTTCCACACGCTGCCGGGCTTGAGCACCGTCAGGCCCATCACCAGCTGCGCGCTGTCGCACACGCCGGGGATGACGAGCTGGTAGATGGTGCGCTCGTTGGATTCCTCCAGGCTGCCGCGCTCCAGCGCCTTCGCGTCGGCGATGCCGAGCTTGCGGGTCTGGAATTCCTTGTGGGCGGGGCAGGACGCCAGATAATAGCGTGCCCCCTGGCCGGCGAACACGACCTCCTTTGCCCCCATGGTGACGTAGAGGCAGTCCTTGTTGCCCAGCGTGAACGTCTCGCCATCGACGGTGACGGTGCCTTCGGTCTTGCCGATGTTGACGATTGCGAGCTCGCGGCGCTCCAGGAAGGGATGGCCGGCGGCAGACGCGGGCTCCGTCTGGGCGGGCAGCTTCACGGGCTCGGCGCCCGGGGCGACCCCGCCGATCACGAAGCGGTCGGCATGGGTGTAGTTGAGTACGCACTCACCCTCGCGGAACAGCCCTTGGATGAGATAGCGGTCGCGCAGTTCCTCGTTGGAGACGCACTCCATCATGTCGGGGTGGGTGGCGTAATAGGTGCGTTCGAACATGGTGGCTCCTCTTGGAACGTCAGGCGGCGCGGTGCGCAGCGGAAAGGCGGGCGAACGAGGGGGCGCCGAGCGCGTGGAGACAGCGGTACGCTTCGGACGGGCGTGCTGCAACGGGCACGCGCGTGCTGACCACCCCGGCGGACCGGATCCGACGATCACAAGCTTGGGCGGTTGATTGCGGCACCGGCCTCTCCCCTGCCTCTTGATGGGCGTGCGCTTTGGTAAGCGGTGTCAGAAGGGGATGCAAGGTGCGTGAACGATCGCACGCCGACTGCCGTTCGTGGCACTTCACCCGGGTAAAGTGCCATTCGTGGTCAAAACATGGTGGGTGCGCAACGGGGATTCACATCGGAGCTGCTGTGTGCTTGGAATGTTCCCATGTTCCAGCCCGATCTCTTCGCGGTTCCCGTGGCTCAAGAGCCGGCAGCGCCGGTGCCCGCGCGGTCCATGGACCTGCCTGCCGTCCTCGAACGCCTGTCCACCTTGTGCGAGCGTCCCCGCTACAGCTTCATGGTGCTGAACCTGATCGCCCAGGCGAGCGCCCAGACCGGTTCGGCCGGTCCTTTCGTGCGGGAAGGCAATCGTCGCGTGCCGGTGCGCGATTGGCTGTGCGACGCGTTGATGCCGGTGGCCCAGCGGGATCCGCGGCGGCGCGCGATCGCCGGCAGGGTACGTGCGGAACTGCAGGCCAAGCGCGCCTTGCCCGCCGACCCGGCAGAGGCGGAGGCCGTGATCGAGAGCCAGGTGCGCAAGCGCGTGCGTCAGTCGGGCCGTACCAACGTCAGTCGGGCGGTGTCGGAGCTCGTGCGCGCTGGGCTCGTCCGGCGACATTACGAGGGCTATCGCGTCGACCACCACAACCGCGGTGCACAGCGGCAGGCAGTGTATACGGTGACGGAGGAGGCCCGGAGTGCGCTCCGGCAGGGCTGAGGAGGCGCAGGAGTTCGCCGGTCGACGACGGCCTCGCCGCGGGCGTGTCACCACGTCACCCGCTCTGCTTCGTGCCTCCGCCCGGCAGTTTGAAGGCTTATGGTGACCCACAGGCCGACGAGCGCGCAAAGGGCCGCTGCGGCGAAGGGAAGGGCGTAGTTCGAGCATGCGGCGATCGCGCCCGCGAGCGGACCTGCTGCGCACAGCGCGCCATCGACGAACAGTGCAAAGGTGCCGATCGCCGTTCCGCGACTTTGCGGCGGCACCTGTTCGATCACGATGACGCCCAGCGCGGGGAAGATCATCGCAAAGCCGAAGCCCGTGATCGCGGCACCGGCAACGGCAATCCCGGGGCTGGCGGACAGGTACAGAAGCGCCAGGCCCGCCGCCTCGACCGCAAGGAAGCGGGCTGCGCTCCGCAGTCCACTGCGGGCTTCGAGGCGTGCGGCAAAGAGCATCCGCGAGGCGACAAAACCGCCGCCAAAGGCGGAAAGGGCCATCCAGCCATCCGGCCATCCGGCCGCCGCAAAGAAGAGGGTGACGAATGCGGTCACCACTCCGAACCCGATTGTCGCCAGGGCGAGCACCGCCCCGAGCGGAAACACGCGCGCGAAAACGCTCCGTATCGGCATGCGAACCGCCTCTGGAGCGCGCATGGCCGGCTGGACCAGCGCGAGTGCGCAGCCGGCGATGCCGATCGACGTCAGGGCCGTACCGATCAGCACCAGGCCGCCGAGATCGCTGAGGACTACGCCCAGCGGGGCACCTGCCGCGATCGCTGCATAGGTGGCGATGCCGTTCCAAGAGATCATCCGCGCGGCCTGTGGAGCACCGATGCGGGCGATCCCCCATAGCATCGCGCTGGTGCTGACCAGGCTTTCGCCTGCTCCCAGCAGAAGCCGGCCGGCCAGCATCACGGCCAGTGCCGCGGCGGGTGAGGGGAACTGCAGGGCGGCGACGGTGGCGATGCCCGCGCCTGCGCAGCACAGGCACCCCAGCACGACACCTCGGCGGGGACCTGAGCGATCGATCATCGGCCCCACCAGCAGGCGGCTGGCTACCGTTGCCAGGTACTGGGCCGAGACAAGGAGCCCCCCGACCATCGGACCGAACCCGAGATCCAGCGCCCAGCCCGGCAGCACTGCGAGGGGAAGCCCGACCGCCAGATAGGCAAGGGCGGTGTAGCCGGCACACAGAAGCATTCCCGGTCCACGACACCCGCCGGTCACATCGCCGCCCCGGCTCACACCACAGCCGGACCGGGCCCGGTTTCCGCGCCGGCTTCGGCTTCGCCGATCCGCGGCAGGAGCAGATGGAGGATCAGGAGCGCGATCAGGTAGGCGCTGCTCGCCCAGACGAACACCGGCCAATAGGATCCAAAGGACTCCAGCGCGTGGCCGACATATTGCGCCATGATCATGCCGCCGATCGCCCCCGCAGCACCGCCGATCCCCATGACGGATGCGACAGAGCCGCGCGGCACCGTGTCCGACACCACGGCGTAGAGGTTGGAGGACCATCCCTGATGCGCCGCCGCGGCAAGACCCAGGATCGCGACGGCACTCCAAAGATTGGAAGCGCCCGTGGCGAAGAGGATCGGGATCACGCACAGCGCACAGCCCAGCAGCGCGAGCTTACGCGCGGCGTTGACCCCGAACCCCCGCTTCATCAGTGCGGACGACAGCCAGCCGCCGCCGACGCTGCCCGCGTCGGCCAGCAGATAGATCGCGATCAGTGGGGGGCCGAACGTCTTCAGATCGAGCTGATATTGCTTCGATAGGAAGTCCGGCAGCCAGAACAGGAAGAGATACCAGACCGGATCGGTCAGGAACTTGGCTATGGCGAACGCCCAGGTCGGACGCTGCCCGAAGAGGCGGCCCCAAGGCACGCGGGCCTGCGGCTCTGTGGCGGCGTCGGCTTCGATGTAGGCGAGCTCGGATGCGCTCACCCGAGGGTGCGCGGCAGGCTGCCGATAGTAGCGGAGCCACGCGACGAGCCACAGGAAGCCGATGAGCCCGGTCACCACAAAGGCTGCCTCCCAGCCGAAGTGGATGGTCAGCAGCGGCACTATGATCGGCGTGGCGATCGCGCCGACATTGGCTCCGGCATTGAGGATGCCTGCCGCAAGCGCGCGCTCGTGGCGCGGAAACCACTCGGCGACCGTCTTGATCGCCGCAGGGAAGTTCGCGGCCTCGCCCAGGCCAAGGAGGAACCGCGCGCCGGAAAAGCCGAGCGGCGTGCGCACCAGGGCGTGCAGCATCGCTGCCAAGCTCCAGAGCCCGATCGCGCCCGCATAGCCCAGCCGCGTGCCGATACGGTCGATCACCGGCCCGCACGCAAGCAGCCCGAGTCCGTAGGCAGCCTGGAACCAGAACACGATGTTGCCGTAGTCGACCTCGCTCCAGCCGAGCTCAACCTCTAGAGTGGGCTTCAGGATGCCGATGATCTGGCGATCCACATAGTTGATGGTCGTGGCCAGGAACAGCAGCGCGCAGATGATCCAGCGGACGTTGGTGGCAGGACGGGCAAGCGCGGGAGCGGGAGCTTTTTGCAACACCATCTTCTGCCTTCTTCCTGTAGTGCCGGCGAAACCGCGGGATCGGGTGCTCAGGCGCTGGTGGCGCGGGTCGCCTTTGCCTGTGCGGTCAGCACCAGTTCGGCTGCCAGAAGCGCCCCTTCCTGGTCCTGCGCGACGGACGTGCGCTCGACGATGTCGGTGATGAACTGCGGGCCAAACGGAAGCGGCACCTTGGAACAGTCGAGATAGCGCGTGCCCTTGCGGTCGGCCAGGAACAGGTGGTTGCCGCCGGGCCGTCCCTCGATGTCCACGTATTTTCGCAGCTCGATATAGCCTTCGGTGCCCAGGATGAAGAGACGCCCGTCGCCCCAGGTCGGCAGGCCGTCGGGCGTGAACCAGTCGACGCGGACATAGCCGGTGCCGCCGTCGCCATGCAGCACCATGTCGCCGAAGTCCTGGAACTGCGGATATTCGGGATGGGCGAAGTTGCCGACCTGGGACGCGACGACCTCGGCGCGTTTGGTACCGGTCAGATAGACGAACTGGTCTGCCTGGTGGCTGCCGATGTCGGTCAGGATGCCGCCGTTCCGCTCGGTGTCCCAGAACCATTTCGGCCGGTTCGGCGCCCCCAGCCGGTGCGGCGCGAGGTTCACGGTCTGGAGGACGCGACCGATGGCGCCGTCATGCACCAGCTGCCCGGCTTGTACGGCAGCGGGCACCTCCAGCCGTTCGGAATACATGATCCCGAACTTTTTGCCCGTTTCCTTGATCGCGGCGCGTACCTGGGCGAGTTGCTCCAGCGTGACGACCGCGGCCTTGTCGCCGAGGAAGTCCTTGCCGGCGCGCATCGCCTTGATGCCGAGCGGCGCGCGCAGGCCGGGGACCGCGGCGCTGCAGACCAGCTTGATCCGCCGGTCTTCGATGATCTCGTCTTCCGAACGGGCGAGCTTCGCGCCGGGGTAGCGCTTCTGGAAGGTCGCGACCTGCTCCGGCACGGCCGAATAGAAGCTGGTCAGCACCCCGCCGCCGCGGATCATCGCGTCGGTGATGGCGTAGATGTGGCCGTGATCCATGCCGATGACGCCGAATGGCACGCGATACTTGGCCTCCGGCGCCGGGCGCGCGGGCGCCCCCTCCGTCGGAGCGTCCCCGCGCGCCGCGGACTGTGCGAGCGCATCGGCAGCAAGGCCGGAAAGGCCGGCGGCAGCAGCGAGGCCGAGAAGGGTGCGGCGGTCTGTGTGGGTCACGGCGAGTCCTTGGGCAGAGGGGAAGTCTGGCAACAGAGGGTGGGCAGGATCAGACGTCAACCAGGCCGGTCGGCCAAGGCATTGCCTGACCGCGGTCCATCGCCTGTTCGCCGAGCAGCGAGGCGACGCTTGCCTGATATGCCTGTGCGAGCAGGCCCGGCAGCGGCCTGCCGGAACGGACCGCTTCGCCGAAGCCCTCGAACTGGAGCATGGTCTCGTCATATTCGCCCCAGCCCAGGGACTCGCCTGGCGTGGTGACGGGCAGCTCCGGAAACCAGGTGGCCCCTCCGATCGGCACGGTTCGCTTGTGCCCGCGCGCCACGTCCTGGCGCATGCGCTGGAGTGCGAGCACCTTCGGCGGCACCTCGGCATAGATGCGGCCGAGTTCGGGCTCGATCGTACCCTTGCTTCCCTGGATCTGCTCCTCGCAGCCGTAGCGCGCATTGTTCAGCAACGAGGTGTAGATGAACTTCCGCCCGCCGCTGTATTCATAGATCAGCGCGACATGGTCATAGACCTCCCGCCCGTCCTTCCAGAAGCAGATGCTGCCAGACCCGATGACGCGGGTCGGCATGCCGTCCAGGAACCAGTTGCCGACCTGTAGCTGGTGCGTGGCGAGCTCCGTCATCAGCCCCGCGGAGCTGTCGCGATACAGCCGCCAGTTGACGTGGCGGTCGTCGGCTCCGGCGGGGACCGGCCGGCGCCAGCTATTGTTGCGGTGCCAGCTGGCGCGGATCTGGGTGACCGTGCCGATCTCGCCCGCCTTCACACGCTTCAAGGCGTTCAAATAGGTGGGGTGGAACATGCGCTGATGGCCGATCTGCAGCACCTTGCCCGCCGCCTTGGACCTGCTGACCATCGCTCCGCAGTCCGCGATCGTCCGGGCCATCGCCTTCTCGCACCAGACGTGCAGCCCGGCATCGAAGCCATCGATGGTGTGGCGCGCGTGCAGGTCGAGCGGCGTGGCGATCACCAGCGCGTCCAGCCCACCTGCGTCGAGCATGGCACGATGATCGGTGAAAGCTGGCACGCTTGCGCCGGCGATCTCGCGACCCTTGGCCAAGTTGGGAGCATAGACGTCGCACACCGCGGCAACAGTGCAGTTGCGGGTCTTTGCAATGTTGCGCATCAGCGCGCGCCCGCGATCGCCGGTGCCGATCACGCCGAGCCGGACGCGATTGCCCGCGCCGGCTAAAGCTGACCCGCCGGAGGCGGCGTTCGCAGCAGAGACGGCCCAGGGTGCGGCACCTGCGACTCCCGCGGCGGCGGTGGCCGCCAGCACGCGATCCAGGAACGACCGACGCGTGAGATCAAAGCTTTGGTCGGTCATGCAGCGAAGGTCCTTGTGCGCTGTGGTGAATCGATCGGGCCGAGGTCGAAGCGGAAGCACGACCGCCCGTGAAGAAGGCGTTCCGCCGCATCCTCATCGGCGGCGACCAGCGCGGTGCTCATGATCTCGGCGCGGGTGCCGTTGGACTCCACCGCCACCGCACAAAGCGGCGCACCGACGGGGACGCGGGTATGCGGCCGGATGATCGCGGCGCGTTCCGGCGCTCGTGTGCCTGCGCCCACGGTCGCCGAGATCGAAAGCGCTTCGTCGGCAAGCTCCAGCGCCAGCAGCTCGACCCCAGGATCCTCCGGATGCGGGATCGCGAACGGCCAGCCTCCGCCCAGCGGGTGCTCGCCCAGCACCGCAATCGAGCTCTCGCCCAAGGTAAGGAGCGCGGAAGTCACCCCGGCTTCGCGGAGCACCCTCGTCGCGCGGTCGAGCGCGATCCCCTTGCCCAATCCGCCGAAGTCGAGCGCCAGAGGCCGGTCTGCCCTGACCCGGCGCGCATGCCGGTCGAAAGCGACCATGGTCCATGTCGTGCCCGTGCGGACGTCTGCTGCGATGTCGAACAAGCCCGCCGTCTCGGCATGGCCGTCCGCCGCGGCCTCCAGGGCATCGAACAGCAGCGCGTCGTCGACGGGGGCGGAGCGGCCCGACAGCAGCGCTTCGTTCAGGGCCGTGGCGGGCGAGGGGCGGTGGATCGTGAGCGCGTCATCTACCGCCTCGATCGCGCGCCGGGCGGCGGCGAGCGCGTCATCCCCGCCGCCGTCGAAGCGATGAAGCTCGACGCGCGTTCCCATCGCCGCGAAGCGCACGACGCCGGGCTCGATTGTCACCGGCTCAGGCCTTCAGTTCCCATCCCGGCTCATAGTCGACCGCCCACAGCTTCATCGCCTCGGCGTTCGAGGGGCGGCCCGTCGCTCCCTCCACGGTCAGCGCCCGGTTGGTGCGATAGGCCATGTTGCCGAGGTGACAGATGGTGGTGCTGATGTGCGCCTCTTCGATGGGCGAGTTCAGCGACGCTGCCTTGCCGCGGATCACGTCCACGAGATTGCCCGCGTGGTAGACGTCCAGCACGCCTTCGCCCACGGTGCCGGTCGTCTCTGATGTCGCCGCGGCGCTAACGGCGCGGGTCTGCTTGCCTTCGCGATCGTAGATCTCGAACCCGTTCCGGTCGACCACGGCCGATCCCTTGGTACCGAGCAGCAGCACGCCGCGACCGCGGCCGAAGCGCGGCATCGCATTTCCGCTTTGCCCGTCCCAGCGGATCATGCGGTCGCCCTCATAGGCGAGGTCGAGCGCCATTGTATCGTACATTTCCCAGTCGTCGTTGGTGAAGAACTGGCGCGATCCACGCGCGGCCACCTCCTTGGGATAGGCGAGGCCCATCAGCCAGCGCGCGACGTCGATCTCGTGCATGGCGTTGTTGCAGATCTCTCCCGTTCCGTACTGCCACACCCAGTGCCAGTTGTAGGGAACGAGATTGGACCGGTACGCCGCGCGCGGCCGCGGACCTTGCCACAAGTCCCAATCGAGGTTGGCAGGGGGCGGGACCGGCTGGCCACGGCCGATCGGCTTGCGCGCGATGCTGTACCATGCTTGCGCCTCATAGACATGGCCGAGTTCGCCGGCCTTGATCCGCTCTGCGAGCTGCCGCGTCTCGGGACTGGAACGCTGCTGGTTCCCGATTTGCAGCTTGCGTCCGGTGCGCTTCTGGACTGCGATCATCGCCTCGCCCTCTGCGGGAGCGATGCCCACCGGCTTCTCGCAATAGACGTGGTGACCTGCGTCCATGGCGTCGGTGGCGATCTTCACGTGCGAGAAGTCGGGCGTTGCGACGGTGACCACGTCGACGAGCTTGCGGTCGAGCAGGCGTCGGTAATCTCGCTCCGTCTTGACTGGGAACCCGCGCTCGGCAGAGGCCGCGGCGCGTTTCGCCAGGACGGCGCTGTCGCAATCGACGAGGTAGGTGACGGCAACATTCGGCAGTTTGGAAAAGGCGCTCATGTGCGCCTGTCCGCGGCCGTTCACGCCCACGACGGCGACATGGACGCGGTCGTTCGCGCCCTTGATCCGCCCATAGCTGCGCGCCGACATCGCCACTCCCACCGTGGCTCCGGCACCCTTGATCATCGTTCGACGGTCGAGCATCGTTCTTCCCCCCGATCTAGAATTGACGGATCTTGATCGAGCGGAAATCCACCCGGTCGCCGTGGTCCTGCAAAAGGATCGGGCTCTCGGCCCAGGTGCCGAAGCCTTGCTGGCCGGCGAACTTGCTCTGCGCGACCGCTTGGCGGAATTCCGGCGATCCGCGTTCGAACTCGACCATCTTGAAGCCGTTCAGCCAGTGCTCGACATGGTTGCCGCGCACGACGATCACCGCCCGGTTCCACTCGCCCGGCGGGTTGATCCGCTTCCCCGGGTTCGGTGGGTCGAGGAGATTCTTCGGCGCAATCAGGTCGTAGAGGGCGGCGAGGGTGCGATTACCGTCGCGGCCCATCTTGGCATCGGGATGCCGTGCATCGTCCAGAAGCTGATATTCAAGGCCGACCGAACCGGTGCCAGGCGCCACCCGATATTTGATGCCGCTGTTCGCGCCGGGGGTGAGCCGATAGTCGACGGACAATTCGAAGTCGCGGTACGGGGCCGCAGTAGCGAGGTCGCCGCCACCTCCGGTGACCGAAAGGGCTCCGCCGGCGATCGTCCAGCCTTTTGCCGGAAAGCCGCCACCCTTGATGCTGCGCCAGCCCTTGGTGCTGCGGCCGTCCCACAGCAGCGACCAGCCCGCCTTGCGCTCGCCCGGGCTCAGCTGATTGGCGAGCCACCCCTGCTGCTCCAGCGCGTTCTCGGGAAGCGCATAGCGTGCGGGCGCCTGCGTGATCACGCGGATGTTGCGGAAGCGTACTTCCGGCCCTTTCAGCGCCTGCTCCTCGGGGATCGCGTGCACTTGGAAGGCAATGAAGCCCCGTGCGTCCGCGTCGTCGACGATGTCGGCCGCGGGGACGCCATTGACCCAGGTCCGCAGACGGTTACCGATCGCCTCGATCCGGTAGTGGTTCCAGTCGCCGGAGCGGAAGGTCTTGCGGGCGGGATCGTTGCGCCCGAGGCTGTAGAGCCACAGGCGGCGCTGTTCATCGTACAGGCCGCCGCTCCATGCCCGCGCCGACGGATCGATCTCTGCCTGATAGCCGTGCACGACGCCGTTGCGGTAATCGGGCCGGCTCTGGCCGCGCACCATCACCCCCGAGTTGAGCAGCGGATCGGTCTTGGCGTCGAACTCCATGATATAGTCGCCATAGGTGGCGTCGGAGACGAGCCAGCTGTTCGCCTTGCCCGGCGCGGCCCGGCCGATCAGTTCGCCCCCGACCACCGTGTAGCGCGCATTCCCGCCCGTGCTGTGCCAGCCCCTCAAGGCGGCGTCGGGCGTGATGTCGCGCCACGGCTCGACAGTCTCGGCGCGGAGGGAGGCGAGGGGCGGCGCGATGCCGACCAGCATCGCTGCCGTCCAGACGGTTGCTGCCAGCACCGCCTTACCCACGGCGCGACGCGACTTGCTGCTGGACGCGATTGCGCTTCCGCTCATTCCGCCATCATCCTCATCCCCGGACGCGCGTTGGTCGCTGCCACGCGCTTTATGGTCCATGCGTAAAAGGCGGTCCGGCCACATGCAAGAGGCTGTCAGACATTTTAAGGAAGTACTTGTACCGTCAGACCCGCCCAAGGGGTTGACGCAGCGCGACTTCATGCGGGAAGGCCGATGCGGAAGCGGTGTCGGATCGCGAGCAGTTAGAGATCGGGAATGAACATGTCAGGCAACAATGGCGGCAAGCTGTATCGGAAGATCGTGCAGGCCATCATCGCGGACATCGGCGCTGGCGTATTCCCCATCGGATCGCGCCTACCTGCCGAGCGGGACCTCACGGAACGCTTCGGAGTGAGTCGGCCGACCATCCGCGAGGCGATGATCGCGCTGGAGATGCAGGGCTTGGTCGAAGCGCGAAAGGGATCGGGCGTGTTCGTCCTCGCCTCGACGACCGACGAGGCAGGCGAGGAATATGACATTGGCGCATTCGAGATCATCGAGGCTCGCCGCCTTGTAGAGGGGGAAGTCGCGGCGGTGGCGGCTACGGAGATCGACGACGCCCAGCTGGCACAGCTGCGCGCGCTTGTCGCTGAGATGGCGCAGGAGGATGTGGCCGCGGCTGAGGACGCGGACCGCCGCTTTCACATCGGCATCGCCGAGGCGACGGGCAACGCCGTCATCATCTCCGCGGTGACCGATTTCTGGGACCTGCGCTTCCGGTCGCCGCTCGCGCGCGAGGTGCTGCGCAAGGCGGGCAGCCTGGGCACGAAGGAGCGTCTCGAGGAGCACGGTCGCATCCTGCGCGCGCTGGAAGCGCGCAATCCGGCCGAGGCGAGACTCGCCATGCGCGATCATCTGACGCGCGTGATCGACCACCTGCTCCATCTCAACGAAGCCGAGGCGGTCGAGCGCGTCCGTGCCGAGACCGCGCAACGCCGACGCGCCTTTGCACGTCGCGCCGTCTGATCAAGGTCTATGGTTCCGCTAACATTGGTCAGTTGAACCTTACATTCCAGTAAGAGAACTACTGCCGCCAACTGCCCGACCACTTGGCATCTATTGTCATACAGGTTGTGCAGTGTTACCCGACAGCAGGATTGATGCCGGCAATCGGCACATCACTGCCAAGGACGTCCATCAAGGGCGCCGGGTATAACAGGGAGAGGCGGCGTGAGGCTCAACAGCGGCAACAAGAATCGTTTGCTCGTTTCGACCAGTGTTCTCATTCCGCTCCTCACAGCCGCGATCCAGGCGCAGGCACAAACCGCTGCCCCGGGAGTGACGAGCGACATGGGCGTGCCCGAGCCGGGCCAGGCGGACCAAGCGGCGGCTCCCACACAAGCCCCACCGGAGCCAACCGACGGCGCCCCGCAAACCGACATCGTCGTCACGGGATTCCGCGCGTCGCTCAACAGCGCCCTCAACGCGAAGCGCAACGAGACCGCGGCAATCGACAGCATCGTTGCCGAGGACATCGGCAAGTTCCCGGATTCGAACCTGGCCGAGTCCATGCAGCGTATTCCGGGCGTCGCGCTCTCGCGGAGCGACGGCGGCGAGGGGCGCAACATCTCCGTCCGCGGTCTCGGTGCGCAATTCACCCGTGTGCGCATCAACGGCATGGAAGGCGTCTCGCAGGTCAGCGGAAGCGACATTCGCGGCGGCGTCGCGAGCGGGCGCTCATTCGACTTCGTGACTTTCCCGACCGAGATCTTCTCTGCTCTCTCCGTGCGAAAGACGCTGTCTGCCGATGTGGAGGAGGGGTCGCTGGGTGCGACGGTCGATTTGCGTGCGCCGAAGCCGTTCGATCAGCGCGATGACGACCTGGTCCTGACGGGCACCGCCCGCGGCATCTACAACGACATCCGCAAGAAGGTGGATCCGCGCCTCTCCGCGCTGGTTTCAAAGAAGTTCGGCGATACGTTCGGCGTGCTTGGAAGCATCGCCTATTCGAAGCGCCACATCGACGAATACGCCTATTCGGCGGTCGATGTCGTTCCCACGACGGTCTATGGCCTGGCCCAACCGGCCGGCACGGCCAACGCAGGCGTGATCTTCCCGTTCTGCACGCCGGTAGGCTATGTCTATAACGGCGTTCCAACGACCAGCCCGGTGCCCGGCTATACGCAGCCGAACGGCACGCCGATCGGCGCTGACGCCAACAACTGCAGCACCAACAATCCGCGCACCGGCACGGCGGCTGCCTACGACTACATCATGAGCCGTACGGGGGTGAACGGCAAACCAGGCGGCGGCGTGTACCTGCCGCGCCTGCCGCGCCCCGTGAAGAGCAGCCAGAACCAGGAGCGCCTGGCAGGATCGCTGACACTGCAGTGGAAGCCGACTGACAACACCGACATCTCGCTGGACGGACTCTATTCCCGATTCAAGGTTCATCGGCTCGACACCATGTTCGACGCGCGCTCCTTCGGTCGCGCGATCTCGAACAACGGCCAACCGCTCACCTCCGTGCGCGACATCGAAGTCGACGAGAATGGCTCACTAGTCCACGGCCTCTTCGACGGCGTCGATCTGCGCTCGGAGATGCAGGACGAGCGCTTCACCTCCACCTACAAGCAGGTGAACTTCAACTTCGACCATCGCTTTTCGGACACCTTCCGGCTTTTCGGCTTGGCGGGGATCAACCAGTCGGTGCTCGACGTGGACCGCCTGCAGGTGGCGATCGACTCCAACGATACGCGCGACTTCTCGATCGACTTCCGCGACAATCCGGACATTCCCAAGATCACCTATGGGATCGACACGACGAATGCCGCGCTGTTTCAGTACGGCCCGCCGCTCCCTACCGGCGACCAGCGCGGGCAATTGTCGAACTTCATCCGGCGCAACAAGATCACGAGCAAGACCTTCGAGCTGAACGGCGAGTGGGAGGCTGCGTCGCAGTTCACCGTGCAGGTTGGCGGGCAATATCGTACCAACAGCTACACCGCGCGGGAGCGTCAACTCGCCACCAACACGCCGCTCGAACTGCCGACCGGCGTATCCCTCTCAAGCCTCACCTTCGTGACGAGCGGGGTGGGTAAGAACCTCGACGGGCAATTGCAGGACTTCGTTTCGATCGATCCGGACAAGTTCCGCTCGGCAGTCGGTCTGGACGACTATGTCTACTGCAATCTGGAATGCGCCAAGGGAACCTATGGTGGTGTGAAGGAGACCTACGGCTCGGGCTATTTGATGTTCAAGTTCGACACGGAGAACATCCTGCCGTTTACCCTGCGGGGCGATGCCGGTGTCCGCTATGTCCACACCGGGCTGAACACCTATGGTCCGATCACCACCGCGTCGCCCCCCGGCTCGACCTACCCATCGATGTACGTGATTTCCGAGGTTAGCCGCTCCTATGAGGATTGGTTGCCGTCGATCAATCTGGCCCTGAACATCACGCCCGACCTGATCGCGCGCGTCTCGGCAGCGCGGGTGATGTCGCGCCCCTCCTATGGCCAGTTGATCCCCGCCGGTTCCGCCAACCTGGTGATCCAGACGGCCTCCTTCAGCAACCCGTTCCTGGATCCGATCCGCGCCAACACCTTCGACGGCTCGCTCGAATGGTATTTCGCCCCGGGATCCCTGATTTCGATCGCCTATTTCTACAAGAACATCGAAACCTATATCCAGACGACGAGCACCCAGGTTCCCTTCGAGGACATCGGCCTGCCGCTGAGCTTGCTGTCGGGAACGCAGCTGCGGCCGACCGACCTGTTCACCGTCCAGCGCAGCAACAACACCCCCGGCGGTCCGCTGCGCGGCTGGGAAGTGAACGTACAGCTGCCGTTCCGCTTCCTGCCGGGGGCGCTCAGCAACTTCGGGGCGCTGGCGAACTTCACGCGGGTGCGCTCGAACATCGACTACATCATCTCGCCGACCCTCACGCGCACGGCTCCGCTCGTCGGTCTCTCACCGGAAACCGCCAGCGGCACGCTGTACTATGAGGACGAGAAGTTCAGCATCCGCTCTACCGTGAACTATCGGTCGTCGTTCCTCACGGCGGTGCCGAGCGGTTCGGTCGACGCGGACTCGACGTCCAACGCCAGTTCGATCTTTGTGGACGCTTCGGCGTCCTACAACATCAGCGAAAACCTCAAGCTGATCGCGGAAGTCTCGAACATCACCAACGAGACCAACCGGCTGACGGTCGACACCACGCGCCAGGACCCGCTGTACACGGCCTATTTCGGCCGCACCTACGCGCTAGCTGTCAACTTCCAGTTCTGAGCGTTGCACCGTGCGGGGCCGTGTCTCGCAGGAGACACGGCCCTCTTCGGCTTGAAGCTGTTGCCGCCAGTTAGAAAAGACACATTCTCCGCCAGATAGAAATGACACCGCCTCGTGGCAGCGGGGGCAGCGTGGAGCCCCCCAAGCAGCGCAGCGCTGCCCCCGCTGTGGCGCTGCCT